>JAACEL010000281.1 GCA_011682535.1 Nitrospiraceae bacterium
CTTTCTGGTTGATAATCGTGTCGAGGGCGATAGCCGTCTTGCCCGTCTGGCGGTCGCCGATGATCAGCTCGCGCTGGCCGCGGCCGATGGGCGTCATCGCGTCGATGGCTTTGAGCCCCGTCTGCAGCGGCTCTTTCACCGGCTGGCGGGCCACGATCCCCGGAGCGATGCGCTCGACCGGGTTGAAGTCGGTCGTGTCGATCGGGCCGCGGCCGTCAATGGCCTCGCCCAACGCGTCCACCACGCGCCCCAGCAGCGCGTCGCCGACCGGCACCGATATCACGCGGCCGGTACGCTTGACCGTGTCGCCTTCGGACACGAGTTCATACTCGCCGAACAATACCGCGCCGACGTTGTCCTCTTCGAGGTTGAGTACCATGCCGCGCACGTTGTGCGGGAAATCGAGCAGTTCCATCGACATGGCCTTCTCGAGCCCGAAGATACGGGCGATCCCGTCGCCGGCCTGAATCACCGTACCCACTTCCGCAATCTCCACGGTCGATTCGTAGTCGGTGATCTGCCGTTTGATGATGTCGGCAATCTCGGTTGCCTGGATCTTCATGCGTTACTTCTCCTCTGAAAGCAGTGCGTCGCGCAGGCTGTTCAGCCTCGTCCGCACGCTGCCGTCGATCACGGCGTCGCCCATACGCACTACCACTCCGCCCAGTATCTCGGGATCCACCGCGGGTTTTACCCGCACCGTCTTGCCCGAATAGGTCTCCAGCGCTTTGCCCAAGCGCGTTTCTTGTCCCGCACTGAGAGGCACCGCCGTAGTCACCGTGGCCCGAATGCGGCCCAACCGCTCGTTGGCGATCATCCTAAACACCTCGGCCACATCCGATATCACCGCGATTCGCCCGCGTTCCAGCAACACCTCCGCCAACCGCGCCACTACGTCCGGCACGCCGATGTGCTGAAGAACGGCCGCCAGCACGCGGCTGCGGCGCTGCTTGTCGATCGCCGGGTTCGACACGGCACTGCGGAAGTCGTGCTCCGTCTCATACAGGTCGCTCAACCCGTACAACGCCGTCACCGCATCGTCGAGAGCGGCGTTGTCGGGAATGGCCGCACTCAGGCCTTTCGCGTACCGCTCGGCGACGAGATAATTCTTCATGACAGCGTCTCCAACTCCGTCGCGAACTCGTCGATCAGTTCCGACTGGCACGCGGCCTGCGATTGACGTCCGCGGCAGAGTTCGGCCAAGCGCGCGATCGATGCATTGACCAACTCCTCCTTGACGAGGGCATGGGCCACGTACTCCTCCTTGCGCTTGCGGTCCTCGAGATCCTGCTGCATCATATCGAGACTGCGCTGGTTGGCCTCTTCCAACTCCGCCATCTCACGCGCCAGACGTTCCTGCATGTCCTGCGCGACGCGGCGTTCCTCGTTGGGCAGGTCGTCGATCTGGTTGCGCGCTTCCTGCCGGCGTTCCTCGGCCTGTTTTCTCGCCTCGGCGATCGCGTCCATCTTAGCGCGCAACTCGGCGATCTTCTCATCGATTAGATTGAGCAGCGGCCGCTTGGCAAAGCGGACGATCAAGACGACCACAAGGCCCGCGTTGAACAAGTCGAACAGCAGGTTGTACCACTTCAACCGGTTCTGCTCGGCCACGAAGGCCGGGTTGGCCCGGTACTGCGCGACGAAAGCGATGTCGTCTTCGAGGCTTTCGGGGGCGCCTTCCGTGCCGGGGCCGTGCAAATGGGGCCGCTGTTCAGACAGCCGGAACGCGACACTCTTCGTGATCGAGAGGTAGTGATCATGTTTGACCCGGTATTCGTCGAGATAGGCGCGAGAAAGCCCCGCGGGACCGAAGGCATAGTTGATGCCGATCCATCCCATCACACTCACGATGCCCAGTATCAATAGGAAGCGTTTGGACGAACTCACGAGCCGTTCCCTTCGATGTCCAGACATTCCGCCATCGCCTCGACCAAGTCCTTCGTCAGTTCCGGATACCGCTGGCGCTCCACTTCGATCAACGTCATCGCCTCGGCGCGAACCGCCGCCAACTCCGCCTCTTCCTCCGCCTTGAGTTCCCGGACACGCTGGTTGTGGGCCGCTTGCGCCTCGCGATGCGCGGCGATCAGCTTCACACTCTCCTCGCGATGCATGTCGGACACGGCGGTGCGGTACTTCCGCTCCAGAGTCTCGGCCTCATCCGTGGCGGTCTGGGCGGTCTGCTTGTCGCCGTCCATCCGCGCGGCACGCTTGTCCATCAGGGCCAGCAGCGGCCGGAACACAAATGTGTTCATCAGCCACACGAAGACCAAGAACAGGCCGAGCATGACGAACAATGTCAAATTGATCGTTACCATCCAGTAACACCCTCGCCGGCACGGCCGGCTGCGCAGAGCGGCGCCTTCTTACTGTCTGGGCAGCATCACCCATGTCTTTGGCGGCGCCGCGCCGAATCCTTCGGTTCGCCTACTTGCCGACCACGAACAGCATCAGCAGCGCAACCACGAGCGAGTAGATGCCGGTGGACTCGGATACGGCCTGGCCGATCAGCATCGTGCGCGTGAGCAGCCCCGCCTCTTGCGGATTACGCCCGATCGCCTCACAAGCCTTACCCGCGGCGAATCCCTCGCCCACGCCCGGCCCGATGGCTCCGAAGCCCATGCAGATGCCAGCGCCGATCAGCGCCCCGGCCTTGATCACGGCCGCGCTCGAAATGCCTGCGGCCTCCGGTTGCGCAACCACGGTTTGCATTGCCGACAATACAGTCGTCAGATCCATGCCACTACATCCTTTCCTTAGCCTGTCGGGCGAACCCGTTCGCCCCGTGGCCATATCGTGCTATCTTCCGCCACGCCGGAGCGTGGCCGCTACCCACACCAACGCGCCTACACGACAAACAGCAGCAGGAGCGCAATAATCAGTGCATAAATCGCGGTCGACTGCGAAACCGCTTGGCCGATCAGCATCGTGCGCAACGTCAGCGCGTCGATTCGCGGACGCGCCGCCGTCACCCGGCACGCGTAGTCGCCCGCCGTGCCGCTGCCAATGCCCGGCCCAATCCCGCCGAAGCCCGCCGCAATGCCCGCGCCCAGAGTCCTCGCGAATCCCTCGATACCGAGATCCAGATCCGGCAGCGCGAACAACATGATGAACGCGACCAGCATGCCGAAGATGGCCGGGGTCTGCGACACGGCCTGCGCAATCAGCATCGTACGCAACGTGCTGCCGCTCGACTGCGGCCAACGCGACGAGCCATGCACGGCGCCGCCAGCGGCGGTCCCGGAACCGATGCCCGGGCCCAACGCGCCCGCACCCATCGCAATACCCGCGCCCAAGCACACGCCAAAGGCGGCCAGACCCGTTACACTGGGGGCACGAAACAGAAAAATGAGGGCGATTACCGTCGCGAAGATGCTGGGGGACTGTGCGACGGCTTGGCCGATGATCATGGACGAAGTGATCGAGGTGGATTGACGCGGGTTCCGCGCGACGCCTTCGCACGCGGCGCCGCCGGGCCAGCCGCAGCCAAGCCCGCTGCCGAAACAGCCCAGCCCGATCGAGATGCCCGCGCCGATGGTCACGGCCGCGAACGTGGCGCCGACCACGTCGCCGCCGGCCGGCTTGAAGAGAATCAACAGGCCAATCACCAAAGCGAAAATGGAGGGGCTGCCACCGACGGCCTGCCCGATCAACATGGTGCGCAACAGGGTGCCCTGTTCGCTGGGCTGGCGTATGATGGCCTCGTTGGCCTTGCCGGCCGACAACCCCATGCCAACCGCCGCACCGATGCCGCCCAAACCCAGCGCAAGGCCTGCGCCGAGATAACGGCCCACCAACTCCCACGTATGTGCGTCAAGAAATTCCAATATATCTCTCAATCCGCGCGGTACGAGCCCGCTACTTGATGCCCACGGCGATGTACGTGAGCGTCAACATCGTAAACACAAACGCCTGCACCGTGCCCACGAAGAAAACGAAAAAAAGATCCAGCCCCGCCGCGAGCGGACTGAAGTTGTACACAAGCGTCGTCACAACGACGATGATGATGCTGCCGCCGATGATGTTGCCGAACAGACGGAAGGAGATCGACACGATCTTCGCCATCTCGCCAATCACGTTTAGCGGAAAGAAGAACAGGGCGGAGAGCTTGCCCGCGATCAATGCCCCGCCGGTGGCTCCTTCCTGCGACCACATCGGCCCGGCCAACTCGCTGAAGTAGCCCATGATGCCCTTCGCGCGCATCGAGCAGAAGGTGGCAATCACCATCCCCATGATGCCCAAGCTCAGCGTACAGTTGATGTCGGCCGTCGGTTCCTGGAACAACGTCACCGGCAGAAACAGCGGCGTCGGGAAGAATCCCATGAAATTGCTCAGCAGCAGGAACATGAACAACGAAGCGATCAGCGGGAAGAAACGCCGGTTCTCGCGCCGCGTCGGCAGTTCGAGCGAACTCATCACGAGACCGTCGAACATTCCGGCAAAGGTCTCAACCACATACTGCCCGCGGCCCGGCGTCATGGCAAACTTGCGCACGGCCAAGTAGCTGATCCCGAAAAGCAGTCCTATAACCACGAGCGCGTTGAAGATGGTCAGCACGTTTACCCCACCGGGGATCGAGATGTCCGTGAAGGGGATGAAATACCAAATGAGTCGATCGCCGATCTGCTCCATGGGAGTACTACTTACCTTCCTGCTTCAGGTCAAATCCAGTGAACCCGAGAAAAATCAGCACAAGCCGAATGATGAAGAGCCCCGCCAGCGCGGACCACAACGCACGCATGGACTCCTGATCCAACATGTAGGCCCTTGTCAGGACCAGGCCGTACACGGCCAAACGCACGACAGACCACCAAGCCGGCAGGGAATATACTTTACCTTCGGGCCGCCCTGCAAGTTTCTCCAGTTGACGCGCCGTGACCCAGAATACCAGCACCCCGGCGATCCCTCCCAAAAGGACGCCGTGGGTATAGACCGGGTCGAACGCATAGGCCACCACCGCCGCCGCCATGGTTAGCATCAACGCAATCCGCACCGCCATCAGTCGTAGCCGCCGCAACGTTTCCATCCATTTATTTTAGTACTATTCGATACGCTCCGTAAAGTCCGCCGATCAGTCCAAGAAACAGCGTGCCCACCAGGATCAGTCCCCCGCCCAGATACACGCCCAGCAGCACCCCCGCCACGATCGGCGCCGCCACCGTCAACCCCAGCGTGCCCACCAAGCCCAGCGCCGCCATCGCGCTCATCTGCGATTCTCTATTCGGCCGCGACATCCCGTTCACCTCGAAAAAACCGTTGGAGTCTGACGCCTAGAGCAGTTTAAATAATTCTGTAGCCCCAACTGACTTGACTGACCTCAAGCCACGGGTGCCACCCCCAAACTGCGTTTGGGGGTGTGCCATGAGCGACTCACGTCCGCTTGATGCAAAGGTTTCTGTATGACGGACATGCCGACAGTGCGGTTACACGGACACGTCAGCCTGGATCCTACACCCCCCAAACGAGTTTGGGGGTGGCGCCCGCATCGCACTGCGAAGTGAAGAGGGCCGGATAATGGCCTTCAATTTTGAAACACACCACTAGCGCAACAACCCCGCGATCGGGATCGTGATGGTGTCCGGTTGGCCGTTCCGGACAATGCCCATCGACTGCGCGCCTTTGAGTTGACCGATCATCCGTTCCACGTCGCCCTCGCTCCGGATCGCCATCCCGTTGACGGATTGGATCACGTCCCCGTCCTGGAAACCCAGCATCGCCGCCATGGGATTCCCAGCCAAGCCATCAGCCACGATGCCAGCCACCTGCCCGTTGGCGCCCATGTACCAACGCGGCTTGAGTTGTCGGTAAATGGGGTCGTTGGCGTACTTCGGGAAAAACGTGCGCGGCGGCAAGGGGCCATCGCCCTTGAGCGACAGCGTCTTGCCGGCCTCGGGTTCCGCTTTCGCCTCCAGCTTCGTCTCCGGCGCGGACGGCAGGGTGAACCGGCGCATGACGCCCAGCAGTCCCTCCCCCGCGTCCCTGCGGTAATCCCACGGCGCCAACGGCGCCGGATCGGCCCAGAGGCCCGTCTTCTCGACGATAGCCCGGGCCGCCACCCGCCGGTACGTCCTGTCCGGCAACGGGTCGCGCTCGTAGAGCCACGCCATCCCCGCGTCCAGGACCGCATAATTGACGTCTGTCCCATCCGCCAGCGTGACCACCGCCGCGCGGATGCCCGGTTCGCCCGCATAGCCCGGCTGCCGCGCTTCCGCCAGATAGCCCTCGGTCTTGACCGGCTCGGATTCGGGCGCCGGCATGAGCGTGGCGGTAACCGGCCGATTCAGTACAAGGCCCGACGTGAACGCCGCCGCTTCAGGGCCGTAGGCCTGGGCCAGTTCCGGACAGTCCACAGCCTGAAGCCGAATCACCGTGACTTGGCCATCCTGTTCGATATGCAGCGTGTCGCCATCCGGAACCGCCACCACCTGCCCCACCAACGTCTCGGCCGCCAACGACGCCCCTGAGAACACGCACGTTGCGCACAAAACCCACACAAGCCGCCGCCCGGCTCCCAGTCTATCCGCCCCAATCGCGTTCAAGCCTCGCATCATGCACCTCCCTGGGTGAGTAAGCTGCCCGCCGACGACCTCCATTGTATCCCCCCGCATCACGCCGCACAACACCGGCTGGCCGCGTGAATCTTGCGGCGGCCTGCGTAAAGACGGTACTCTCTCAGATTGCCCGCATTGGGCACGGCGCCGCTACCACGCTCACACGAGGATCTAATGGCCACACACACACGCAAAGACACCATCGCCGTCCCGGTCGGCGGTGTCGTGATCGGCGGCGGCGCGCCGATCGTCGTTCAGTCCATGACGAATACCGACACGGCCGATGCCGCCTCGACCGCACAACAAGTGATCGATCTGGCGCAGGCGGGGTCGGAACTGGTGCGCATCACCGTCAACACGCCCGAAGCGGCCCGGGCCGTGCCCGAGATCGCCGCGCGTGTACGCGGCGCGGGACTCACGACGCCCATCGTCGGCGATTTCCACTACAACGGACACCGCCTACTCACGGAATTCCCCGAGTGCGCGAAGGCACTCGCCAAGTACCGCATCAACCCCGGCAACGTCGGCGGCGCACGCACGCGCGACGCGCATTTCGCCGCGATCTGCGCCGTCGCCCGCGACCTCGGCAAGGCCGTGCGCATTGGCGTCAATATCGGCTCGCTCAACGCGGAATTGGTCAAACAGAAGATGCGTGAGAACACCGAACAGAACCTCGGGCTCGACTCCGAGACGGTGATGAACGAGTGCATGATCCTTTCAGCCCTGCAATCCACCGACCTGGCACTGGAATGCGGGTTGCGCAACGACCAGATCGTCATCTCGTGCAAGAGTTCCACGCCCCGTCACCTTGTCGATTTACACCGCAAGCTCGCAACCCAGACCCGCCAGCCACTCCACGTCGGCCTGACGGAGGCGGGTATGGGCACGAAGGGCGTCGTATGGTCGACGGCCGCCACCGCCATCCTGCTCGACGAGGGCATCGGCGACACGATCCGCTTCTCGCTCACCCCGCGCCCCGGCGGCGACCGGCGCGAGGAAGTCTACGCGGCGTGCGACCTGCTTCAGGCGCTTGGGCTGCGCGCGTTCGCGCCGACCGTGACCGCGTGCCCCGGCTGCGGCCGCACCACGAGCACCGTCTTCCAATCCCTGGCGGAGGAGACCGAAGCGTACGTTCGCGCCAAGATGCCCGAGTGGCGGACGCGCTACGACGGTGTGGAGACACTCAAACTGGCCGTAATGGGATGCATCGTCAACGGCCCGGGCGAATCGAAGGCCGCCAACATCGGCATCAGCCTCCCCGGCACGGGCGAGACGCCGAACTGCCCCGTCTACATCGACGGCGAGAAAGCCGCCAGCCTGGCCGGCACGCCGGAGGAGTTGGCCACGGCCTTCAAGGGCCTCATCGATCGGTACATCGAGGACCACTTCGGGGCGAACGCGAGCCGATCATGAAAGACGTGCTATACGATGAGATTCTCCCCAGCGTCAGCAAACCCTCGCGCTACCTGGGCACCGAATACAACGCCGTTCGCAAGGATCCCACTGAGGTCGATTTGCGCGTGGCGCTCGTGTTTCCCGACCTCTACGACCTCGGCCTGGGCAACCTCGGCGTTCACATCCTCTACGCCATCCTCAACGATCTCCCCTGGTGCTGGGCCGAGCGCGCCTACGCTCCCGCCCCCGACATGGAGAACGCCCTGCGCGCACGCGGCCTGCCAATCTTCGCGCTCGAGTCGAAAGATCCGCTGGGTGACCTGGACCTGATCGGGTTCTCGTTGCAGTCGGAGTTGACCTACACCAACGTGCTTAACGTGATTGACCTCGCTGGATTGCCCCTGCGCAGCCAGGATCGTGACGACCGCCATCCGCTCGTGTTCGCGGGCGGCCCCACCGCGCTGAATCCCGAACCCATGGCGCCGTTCATCGATTTCTTCGTCATCGGCGACGGCGAAGAGGCGGTGGTCGAGATCGCCGAAATCGCGCGCGAGACACGCGCCATGACGCGGAACGAACGCCTCGAGGCCGTCGCCGCGATCCCCGGCGTATACGTCCCGGCGCTGTACCCCATCGACCATCTTCCCAACGGCGCGATACTGCCCTCCGCCGATGCGCCGAAGATCGTCCGGCGCGTCGTCGAGCATCTGGATGACGCCCCCTTCCCCACGAACTACATCGTCCCCTATACCCAACTCATCCACGACCGCATCGGCCTCGAAATCCTGCGCGGGTGTTCGCACGGCTGCCGGTTCTGCCAGGCGGGCATGGCCAATCGTCCCGTCCGCACGCGTAGCCTGGAGACCCTCGACGCGCTGGCGGGCGAACTGCTCGGCAACACCGGCTATGAAGAAATGTCGCTGCTGTCGCTATCGACCTGCGACTACCCCCGCATCCGCACGCTGCTGCGCCAATCCACCCAGCGCGCCCAGGCCGGCCACGTGGCCGTGTCGGCGCCATCGCTGCGGCTCGACACCTTCTCGGTGGAATTGGCCGACGCGGTGACGGGGGTCCGGCGGAGCGGCCTGACCTTCGCGCCCGAAGTGGCCACGCGCCGGTTGCGCGCCGTCGTCAACAAGATCTACGAAGACGGCGAGTTGCTCGACGTGGCGGCGGAGGCCTTCCGCCGGGGCTGGAATCACATCAAGCTGTATTTCATGATCGGCCTGCCCACCGAACGCGACGAAGACGTCGAAGCCATCGCGGATCTGTGTCTGCGCGTACTCAAACACGGCCGCGCCATCAACGCCCGCGCGCGGGTGTTCACGGGAATCTCGACGCTGGTACCGAAACCGTTCACCCCCTTCCAGTGGGCGGCCCAGATCGGCCGCGAAGAGATCGAACGGCGCCAGCACTTGCTAAAAAGCGCCTTCGGGCGCAACCAAGGCATCAAGTTCGGCCGCCACGAGTCGGAGTCCACCTACATTGAAGGCCTCATCGCCCGCGGCGATCGCCGCGTGGCCGACGTCATCGAAGCCGCGTTCAGAAAAGGCGCCCGGCTGGAGTCGTCCTCGGAGTACCTCCAGTTCCACACCTGGCTGCAGGCGGTCGAGGAAACGGGGTACGACGCGAACGAGTCGTTCCGCGAACGCGCGCTCGACGAACGCCTGCCATGGGACCACCTCGACGTGCTGATTCCGAAGACCTGGCTCCAGGACGAGTGGGCCAAGGCGGTGGCACTCGAAGAGACGCCCGATTGCCGCCGGGAAGGCTGCCACCACTGCGGCCTCAGCCAGCACGTGCCGGAATTGTGCAGCGCCATGCGGTCGGAGGCAAAGCAGGGCGCCCAGAACGACGACGCGGCGCCCACCAAACGCCTGGCCCCGCCCACGGAACCGCCCGCCGTCCAACGGCTACGCTTCCGAATCGGCCGCACGGACGAGGCCCGCTTCCTCTCGAACCTGGAGACCATGAGCGCGTGGACGCGCATCCTGCGACGGGCCAAGGCCCCCTTGTCCTACTCCCAGGGCTTCCACGCCCACCCCAAAGTCGCCTTCGCCACCGCGCCCCCTGTCGGCGAAGAATCCGAAGGCGACTACATGGACGTCACCCTGCGCGAACACGTCAACCCACAAGAAATGCTCGGCCGGGTGCTCGATACATTGCCCCCCGGTTTTCACGCCTACGAGGCCAAGCCCATCGCCCTGTCCGCGCCATCGCTGATGAGCCAGGTTGCCGGCTTCGACTACACCATCCGCGCGCAATGCGGCGAAGCCGCGCTGCGCCAGCGCATCGAGGAGGTGTTGGCCGCCGACGCACTGCCCATCGAACGCAAGGGACGCCCTACGGGACGGCGCAAGAAGAACGTCGTGCGTAGCGTGGACCTGCGCCCCATGATCCGGCGCCTCGCCGTGCGCGAAGTGACCGAGGAGGAGATCGTCGTGGAACTCTCCACCGCCGCCGCCGACGGACGCATGGCCAAGCCACGCGAGATCCTCGACCTGCTCGGCCTGGACCCCCAGCGCACGCGCGTGCGCAAGCTAGACACGCATCTGGGCGAAGAGTCAGACCCCTAGGTCAGGGCCGCGAACTTCCGTATCGAATTGTCGATCTGCTCATTGGCCGCCTTGACGTACATCGCCTCCGGCACCAGCGGCAATTCCAGCGCCGCCATCGTCTCTTCAGACAAACAGCCCTTCTCGACCAATTCGACGCCCGCCTTGCGCACGTTCCGCTTGTAGCTGTCCAACAGCTGTTGCAGCAGCGGATGCTCCACGCCCATCATCTCGCCGCCGCCCCGGTATATCTCGCCCACCACCACGCACTGAAAATTGCGCGCCACACGCCGGAACAGCAGCCGCAACACCTGGAACTGAGCGATCTCCGGGAAACCGCTGCTAGAAATGATCACGAATTTCTTGCCCGGGTCGAAACGGAGAAAATGCCGGCACTCGCCGTCCTCCGTCTTCTCGAAGTGCGGGTCGGCCAACGGAATCAGGCGGTCCATGAACGTCTTCATGATTCCCGTCACATTGTCCACGTAGACCGGCGTGGCAAACACAATCACATCCGAAGCCACGAATTTCTCCAACAGTTCGGGCACGTCATCTTTGTGAATACACTCCCCAGGCGTCCGCAACCAGCACCCGAAGCATCCCGTGCAGAAACGAATGTCCTTCTTGACCAGAAAGACGTGATCGACCTCCGCCCCCGCCTCCATCGCGCCCTGTCCAAAAGCCTCGGCGATCGTATGCGTATTGCCGTTTGCGCCACGCGGACTGCCGTTGAATACCGTGATTCGCATGAGCCCAACCTCCCTCCGTACGGTTGCGACGAATAGACCTCTCGCAGTGTAACACGGGAAGATTCCGAGAACACGCGAGGGACGGCGGCCCCCGCATTGCGCCTTGAATACGCCCGGCTCCATAGACGTCCAGTTTGAAGGCCCCCGTGTTTGTGCCGCAATCTCCGGCCCCACACAGCACCAAACGATGCCCTAGAGCAGTTTAAGTAATTCTGTGGCCGCAGCTGCGCCAGCGAGGACAAGGCTGAGAAGGAAAACGCCGCCATAGCGGTGCTATGGCAAGGTTTCATGACGCAGTCAGCCGATGCCACAGCAAACAGATGTGACTACAGAATTACTTTAACTGCTCTAAGCCCTCGCGCTCTGCTAGAATCGACTCAGGCGGACGCTTCCGCGCCCGGCACAACTTGGAGGCACGAATACGTGCGAGTCTCTGCTGCTGTTCTCCTGGTTCTTCTCGCGGCGCTTCCCGCCGCATCGGTGGACAACTTCGCCGCGCCCCCGGCCACATCCGAGGCCCCCGCCAGCCCCGTCGCAGTCGAAGACCTGGACCTGGTGAAGTTAAAAGTCGAGGAGTTGACGCTTCGCGAGAAGGTGTCGCAGTTGATGTTCGTTACCTTCCAGGGGCTGTACGGTCCAAACAACGAAGACCGGGCGTTGATGGCGCAGTACACGCCGGGCGGGGTGCTGATCTCCGCGACCGTCAAACCCGGGCTCGCGGCCGACTACGTCAAGGCGTTGCGCGCGCTGAACGCGGAGCGTAAGTTCGGCATCCCGCTGTTCATCGCCGCGGACGTCTACCGGCTCACCCAACACGGGGACGGCACGCTAAGCACGTTCCTCCAGCTTCCCTCCCCCATGGCGGTCGCCGCGGCGGGCGACGAAGAATCGACCCGGCGCCTCGGGTCGCTCATCGCCGAATCTCTCGAGCTGATGGGGTTCAACATGAACATGGGGCCACGCCTCGAACTGGCCCCCGACGTGGAGGGCGTGCGGGGAACCGTCTACACGTTCGGCAGCGACCCCGCATTCGCCGCCAAGGCGGGAGCC
>JAACEL010000282.1 GCA_011682535.1 Nitrospiraceae bacterium
GTTTCCCCTTGTTCCTCTCTATCCATGACCGCATCGCTCGGTAATCAAGGCACAGGCAAACCGCCTGTCCATCCTTGACCGAGCGCAGTTCCATTTCGGTAGCCACCCCGAAAGCAGAAAGCTTTCCAAGGCCCTTACGGCCGGTCACCTGCCGTTTTCCATTCTTGGATTTGACGATCTTGGACAGTTTTCCGCGCCTATTCCGCCCAATAGGCAGAAACTCCTTGTTGATTTCCTCAGGTGTCATGCCGTGGCCGAAATCGCGGATTACGATTTCGGTGCTCTGAGTAATCTTTCCTGTCGGGAACGATATTTCTACTTTTGGCGATTCCGCATCATACGCGTTGGACACGAATTCACTGATGACGGGCGGCAGCGTGCTGTAGAGCCGAAGACCGAGATGCTCGATGGTCATTGGCTCGAAACTCATTTCGAAAGTCGGCAGAGATCCTGTCATGTGCATCATCCCCATTGATACTCGTAAACTCACGGAACGGTCAAGCGTGAGTGTAGCAGAAACTGAAGTTCCGTGAAAACGCGCCTCATTGTTCTCACCTGCACTCGGTGAGCAAGCCTGTAGGATCCGAGCGTGCTAGGCGGCGTGCTGATTGGTGACCCGGAATCTCTCCAGGGCGGTTTTGGTGCCCTGGTGGTGTCCTAGGGACACGGCACCAGGCGCTTTTTCAGGGGTATGTGAAGGGGCGGAATGGCCGTAAGTCGTTGGCGTCAAAGGACAAGAAGGAAGTGGCGGAGAGGGAGGGATTCGAACCCTCGGTACGCTTTCACGCACAACGCCTTAGCAGGGCGCCACCTTCAGCCACTCGGTCACCTCTCCGCAGCCGATGCCTCAAGGTTAGCATGCGATTCGCCGGAAATGCAACCGGCCTGCGCCGTGCGGGCCTGCGTCACCAGAGTGGGTTTGGCCCTTTTCGCTCGCAGGTTCCTCGTTTCACAAGAGCAGAGCGGCGGGACCTTTGAGATCTCTCCCTTCGGTCGAGATGACAGTGTTGGGCGGTCGAGATGACAGTGTTGAGCAGATGATGAACAGTTTGACGAAGCGTGCTGATGTTTGCCTACCACACTACTTGTCATTTCGAGCGTAGCGAGAAATCTCATCGCCACCCATGCCGCTGCCGTCCCCGTCGTGCTCCGCCAGAGTGCACTCCACCATCACGGGATCAGATTGTCGGGACGCGGCGGACCGGTGTAGGGTTTTGCGCCGAAGGTCTGGCCCGTCCGGGGCCGCACGGTGAGGAGGTCCGGGTCCGTCGTCGCTGGCGCTTCAATGAAGCCGTGGTAGCGGCCCATCCAGTAGGCTTGCAGGAACGAGGTCGGTTCCGTCACGCGTGTGCCCTGGGCATTGCCGTCGTAGGGCAGGGCCGAGCAGGCGCCGCGCTTCACCGAGGTCTCGCGGGGCGACAGTCCGCGCGTGCCGCCTGCATACGGGACATAGCCCTCCTCGGGGGCGAGGTCGGCGCGGTGCGAGTTCCGGTAGCTGTAATCGATGCAGTCGAGCGTCCACTCGCGCAGGTATTGGACGGCCCGGTCGGTCTCGCAGTCGTTGCCGGTGATGGCCCCGTAGATAAAGTTATACCAAGCCACATGCTCCATGCGCTTGATCTCCCAGCTTCGTTCGAGACTGCGCAGGTAGAGCGAACGCATCCGTGGGTCGTCGGTGTAACGCAGGAGCGTGTAGTAGCAGCGGAACGCGAGTGCGTCGTCCCAGGGCACGACCCCGTCGGGGGGGAACACGAGTTTTTGACGCACGGTGTAATTGTGGTAGCCCCAGTCGAGCAACTGCTGGTAACCGTCCTCGAAGCGCTGCTGGCCGCTGACGCCATACGCGGCCCGCATCCAGGTCTGGGCCTGCATGCAGTTCAACCCGCGCTCGTACGAACCGTAGGCGTGCAGCACGTAGTCAGGGTCCCAACGTCCCCAGCGTGTCGGCTGGCCGTCCATGTCGCGCAGCACCCAGCCGTTGCTCATGATGTGGTCGGCCATCCGTGTGATATGTTCTTCCGCACGCGCCTTCTCCGCGCCTTGGGCGGCCAGATCGCGGAATAGGGACACCGAGTAGAAGTGTCCCGACACCTCGTCGCTCGACGTGTCGCCTTTCCAATACCACAGGCCGTCGTCGGTGGGATACCATTTCGCGGGCAGCCCGCCCGAGCCGTGCTTGCTGAGCTCGCCGACATCGCCCTTCACCGACCAAATGGCGCGTGCGATAAACCCGTCGATCGGGGTAATTGCCTCGAGCCAAATCATCGCCTTGAAAGCATCGAGCGCAGCCTCGCGGTCGGCTTCATCACCGGTCACGGCGTATTTGAACGACATTGCGGCCAGGTACTCGGCCGTATGGCCGCCATCGTTGTCGCTCACCTCGCGAATCCACTCCCCGTTTTCCCCGCCGCGATAGAGGAGTTGGATGAACCCCAGGCGTTTGTGGCCCCATTCTTCCAGATGCCGTTCGTAATAGGCCGCTTTCTTCCGCAACGTGTACGGCTCGTATCGGATAATGCCCAGCCCGGCGTCCGTGGCGATGTACACCGTGTGGCCGTCCACGGCGATGGCGCGCACGTTGTCGCCCGGCAGCCAGTGATACGCACCGAAATAGTGATACTCATCTTTCAGCATACGGATCGCGCCGCGCGTCGTGCCGATCCAGAGATCCCGGTCGAAGCCCTTGGCCATGCACGTCGTGTCTTCGTACGGCAGGCCGTCCTTACCCGTCAACGTCGTCACCGCCATGCCGCGCACCACCGCGAGCCCGCGATCCGTCGTAACAAACAGGCGGCTGCCCATCGCGAACAGATCACGCGCCGTCTTCGACGGCAGTTGGCCCCAGTCCAGCGTGTCCGTGCTTACCACACGCCCATCGAAAAGGATCAGGTTGCCGCCTCGCAACGCATAAATTGTACCGCCGTACGAAGCAATGTGGTCGATGGGGCCGAAACGAACGGGGTCGGCGAGAATCTGCGTCCCGTCTTTCATGATCACCGTCTTGTCACTCGATAGGTAGCCTTGCTCGGGCTTCGTCGTCACCAGCTTGCCGTTCTCGTAGCGGTACACATCCTCCGACGTGGCGGCGTGGACGGCCCCCTGGTGCATGCACACATCGACGAAATCGCCGTTACCCACGAGCCCCCATGCTCCCCCCGACAGCCGGTACAGTCCCCCTTCGCCCAGCGCCCACAGGGCGCCGTCGAGCGCCGCCAACTGGCGCACCCCCTGCGGGGCGCCGATGGCCGGTTCAAGTGCCGTCTCGTCCACTTTGTACACCTTGCCGTCCATCACCGCATAGCAATCGCCGCCATACGCTGCCAACGACGTGACCGGCGCCTGCGTTTCGATTTTCTGCGCCACCTCCTGCAAGTACACCCCGTCCGCCACCGGTTTCCACAGCCGCTCCGTCACGGGAAATAACTCCCCAGCCGCGGCGCATGCCGAAAACGCAACCACAGCGCCGACTATCAGGACGTATCGATTTGCAATGGACATGATCGTTCTCCTGGCTCACGCTTCGAGACACCGTCCGCACCCGCCCAGACAGGCCGGACCCCTCCGAGTGTCGCAGGTCACGGAGTGACGATGCAAGGGGCTCTCGTCCTTCGGAATGCCTCACCGGGGCTCTCCCGCCGTTCGTCCCGCTTGCGTTCGGGAGTCCAACGCGTCCCCCCAAAAACGTGTAAGACCGGCGTCCGTTCTCGGGGAGTACGGACGCCGGTCTCCGGCTGTGAGTTATGCCTACCTCGAACGCGGGGCTACTGCGAACCGCTATCGCCGCCGTCTTTGCCGTGGTAGGCTTCCTCAAACTCAGCCAGCAGCGCGCGGAGCTTGTCCACGTGCTCCTGGTCGGTGGTCTGTTTGGCCTTCATCGTGGCCACCAGCATCTGGTGACACAACACGACCTTCTCCGTGTAGGCCGCATAGGCTTCCTTGTCATCTTTCGCAACAGGCTTGATACGTTGTTGCAGGAAGTACTTCGTGATGATCTCCGCGAACGCGTCCGCGTGGTTCTCCTTGTTGATGGTCCAGCGGACGATCTGGTTCGCGTTTTCACCCGCCTCCGCCGACAGTTCGGTGATCAACCGCATCGACTTTTCGATGGTGGCGATGTTTTCGCTGAGCAGTGTGAAACGCACGTCATCATCATAGATGCCGCACGGGATCTGGCAATGGGCCCCCGCGTTTCCACATACCCCGGCAATAGTCGCAAGACATATAACCGCTGACAGTGTACGCTTCATGGATCGATCCTCCCTCCGTTGTGATACTGTGCTCTCATTATCCGTGCTGTATTGGAAACACACGTGAATCGGCTTATGTTCCTGGGCGTGTGCCGGTTTGTGGTTTCGGAATCGCCGGATAACTCCGCCGTGGCGCGCGGGGCAAGCTCAGCCTCGCTATTGAACCAGACACGACGCTCACCCATCTGGTGTCAGCGTGGCTGAGCGTAGTCGCTGCTTGCCCGGGTACTTCGGGCGCGCCACAATACGCCACCCGGCGTTCGTTTTTTTTGACTTTCTGTGGTGCGCAAGGTATACTCCCCGAACTTTAAAGCCTGCTTGTTAGGCGGAGGCCGTCCTGATTTCGGTCTCATTGCCTACGATGCTCACCCAAGAATTTGGGTACCCCACCTACCGTGTTGTTTCCCACGTTGTCAGTGTTGAGCATGCAGAACAGTGTCTTTGACCGATTTTGAACGGTCAAAAAGCCCGCTACTAGCCGAAGAAATTTAGGCTCGGCTAATAGCACATGCTTAGCGCTGAGTGTTTCGTCCATTCACGAGCTGAATGGCGGAATTCCCATGCGTCTTAAGGGAGAAAACTTTGTCTTTTACCGACCTCAGTATCGATCCGCGCTGTCTGCGGATCTTGAAAGCCCAACAGATTGTGGAGCCGACGCCAGTTCAGGCCCAGGCGATTCCCGTGGCCCTGGAAGGGCGCGACGTCACGGCGGTCGCTCAAACGGGTACGGGCAAGACCCTTGCTTTTGGTCTTCCCGCGCTGACCCGCCTGGCAGATACCAAGCCGGGGTCCAGCCGGATGCTGGTCCTTACGCCGACGCGTGAGCTGGCCCAGCAGATTGGCGACGTCCTCCATCCGCTCGGAAAGGCCCTCAAACTTCGCACCGTATGCGTCTATGGCGGCGTTGGCATGGAGCCCCAGACCAAGGCCTTGCGCGGCGGATGCGACATCGTCGTGGCTTGCCCTGGGCGACTGCTTGACCACATCCAGCGCAAGAACGTACGTTTCGACAATCTTTCGGTGCTTGTGCTCGACGAAGCGGACCGCATGCTCGACATGGGATTTCTGCCCGACATCAAGCGCATCCTGTCGATCTGTCCCAAGGAGCGCCAGACGCTCATGTTCTCCGCCACGTTCCCCAAGGAAATCGAGCAGATGGCCGCCAACATGCAGCGCGATTCCCACCGCATCGAAGTGGGCGCGGTTGCAGCGCCCGTTGATGCCGTGCGGCAAGGTATCTACACCGTCGATCCTTCGGGAAAGACGGGACTACTTTCGAAAATCCTGGGCGGGCCCGAAGTCGGACCCGCGCTCGTATTCCTGCGCACGAAACACCGCACCGACCGGATTGCAAAGGCGTTGCACAAGCAGGGGTTCAAGGCCAAGGCCATCCATGGCGGACGCACTCAGCGCCAACGCCAGCAGGCCATCGACGGGTTTCGCAACGGAAAGTACAAGGTTCTCGTGGCGACTGACGTTGCCGCGCGGGGCTTGGACGTCGAAGGCATCACGCACGTGGTGAACTACGACATTCCCAAGTCTTCCGATGACTACATTCACCGTATTGGGCGCACAGCCCGCGCCAACGCGGAAGGTGACGCGATCACCTTTGTTTCGCCCGACGATTCTCAAGCCCTAGGCAATATCGAACGGGCACTGGGCAAGCAGTTGCCCCGGGAAGACTGGGAAGGCGCGGTCCGTGTTGCTTCGACCTTCAGGCCGGTAAGAACCAGTTCTCCCAACAGACGAAGGCGGCACGGCGGCAGTCGTGGGCGCCGGCCTGCACGCGCCCGTTGAGCGTTAGGCATTCCCCTCTGCTGTATTGAGTCCGAAACTCCTTCAATAATCGGGGCGCTGACGGATGCCAGTGTCCAGACTCCGCCCAGATGGGGCACACGACGTTCGCAGCGCCAGAAGCGTTCATGCTTTTCGGCATTCGCACGGCATCTGATGACAGGCGCCATTGCGGTGCTATGGCAAAGTTTCGTGACGCAGTCAGCCGATGCCACAGCAAGCAGATGTGGCTACAGAATTACTTAAACTGCTCTAACGTTTCTTTGACGTCACCGACAAGAACCGAACGGACGGTTGAATGTGGAGTGCGGCAGCTTGCTGCCGCCTTTTCGGAAGGGGAGCTTGCTCTCCGGCATCAACGTCTGTAACACAATACCACAGTATACCTTCAGAGGCCGCAAGCAAGCTTGCGCACTCCAAAAATCCTTCAGGATCCTCAGCGCAGACTTCTGGCGGGAGAATCCACATGGATGCTTGATCCTATGCCTCTCAACCGGAAGATTGACAGGATGCGCATCCTGTTATCCTGTCAAGAACAGGAGCACTTCATGGGCGCTTTGGTTTCTCCGTGAGTACTCAGCCTCGCTATTGCATCGTATTCAAGTTGGTTATGAACACTCATCGAGAGCCCACGTGCACAAATTCTTATGACGAGCCCACTGCTGTCCTAAACAAACTGAGTCTCGGACCGATCATCGGAAAAGACCAACGTTTCGGATAGGCCATGGGCCTGTTTGCTCGCTTTCCAG
>JAACEL010000283.1 GCA_011682535.1 Nitrospiraceae bacterium
CGCATCTCGCGAATGCGGTCGCCGCCGTAGTGGTAGGTGGCGATGGTGCCCAATACGCCGATGGTGAGTACGAAGAAGGCCGCTACCAGTTCGAGGAGCATGAAGCCGCCCCGGTGTTTGGGAGACGCGGGTTCCGTTGGTTCGGCGCCGGGCGGCGGCAGCACGCGGGCGACTTCCTCGATGGTGGTGTCAGCCTCGACGACGCGGCGCGCCGCGTCGTCGGCCAAGGGGCGCATGCCGGAGTTGAGCGCGGCTTCGTGCAGCACGTGCGTGCGCGGACGCTCCAGGACCAGGTCGGTGAAGTCCGCGTCCACCGGCAGGATCTCGCCCACGGCCGTTCGTCCGAGATAGCCGATGCCTTCGCAGGCGGCGCAGCCGGCGCCGTGCTTGAAACGCAGTCCGGGGTCGGCCAGGCCGAAGCGATTGCGCAGCGTGGGGTCGGGCACGTAGCCCTCGGTGCAGTGCGGACAGTTGCGGCGCACGAGACGCTGGGCCAGCACGCCCGTCACCGCCGAGGCGATCAGGTACGGTTCGATGCCCATGTCGAGCAGGCGGGCGAATACGCCGGCGGCGGTGCCGCTGTGGATGGTGCTGATCACGAAGTGCCCGGTGAGTCCGGCTTGGATGGCGGCGCGTGCGGTTTCGGGATCGCGGATTTCGCCGAGCATGATGACTTCCGGATCCTGGCGCACCACGGCGCGCAGGGCGGCTTCGAACGTGAACCCCGCGTGGGCGTTGATCTGCGTCTGGGCCACGCGATCGAGGCGGCACTCGACGGGGTCTTCAATGGTGACGACGTGGGCCGAGGGCGACCGCCGGTCGATGATCTCCTTGAGGAGGGCGTAGATGGTGGTGGTCTTGCCGCTCGACGCGGGGCCTGTCAGCAGTAGCGTGCCCTGCGGGCGCGCGATGATGGCGCGCAACGCGGCGACGACGGCGGGGGAAAATCCCAGCACGTCGAGCGAGAACAGCGCAGGGTCGGTGTCGAGCAGGCGGACCACGACTTTCTCGCCCTGGACGGTGGGGAAGGTGGACACGCGCATGGCCTTGCCGCAGGGGGTCGCTTCGGGTTCGACGCGCCCGTCCTGGGGCGTGTCTTTGTGATACGTGGCGATGCGCGCGAGCACTTTGATGCGTCCGATGATGCGGCGGTGATGTTCCTGGGGGAGCTGGGCGGCGTCGTGGAGAAGGCCGTCGATACGGTAGCGAACGGCGACACAATCGTTCCAGGGCTCGACGTGAACGTCGCTGGCGCGGTGTTGGACCGCCTGCACGAGGAGTGTGTCGACCATGTCGATCACGCCCTCGTCACCCCGGGCAAGGCGATCGCGCAAGGCGGCCTCGATCGCGTCGAGGGGCAACTTTTCCCTCGACGCTTCAGGTTTCCTTGCGGTCGATATCGCCTTTGGTTTCATTGTTTGCGTGATCCTCTTACATGCTCGCCAGCAACAGATCCGCGAGCTGGGCCGTGATGGTGAAGGTCAGGGAGCTGATCACCAACACCCCGCACCCGGCGACGAGTACGCCAGCCGGGATGACGGCATTGGTGATGAACGATTGGGTCTTGTAGGCCTGTAAGCGATACAGATCCGCGACGCGTTCCAACGCCTCGGGCACTTGGCCGGTCGATTCGCCCAGCACCAGCATGGCGCGGAACGAGGGCGGCAGTACGCGCGTTTGGTCTTCGGAGATTTCTCCGAACGAGTGGCCGATACGGGCATAGTCGGACATGCCGCGGAGCGCTTGGGCTATCTGCGGGGGCAGGTCGCCCGCGGCCGCGGTCTCGAGCGCCTCATGCGCGGGGTATCCGGCTCGAAGGAGTTTGGCGAGCACGTTGGAGGCGTGGGCGAGATAGGGCTTGGCGACCACACGGCGCAGTCCCGGCAAGGCCATTGCTATTGAACGTCTCAGGTGGCGGGCATAGGCCGAGCGCCAGAAGAAGAACGCGGCGACGATACCCGCCATCAGGACGCCGAACGTGAGTCCTATCGTGAGTTCGTCCACGGGGGGCGCGTTCGATATCGCGTTTCCCAGACGCTGTAATCCACGCGCCGGCCCTATGGGCGCCGCACCGAAATCGGCCAATATCTCCGTGAAAACCGGGTAGATCTTGACCATGTAGAACAGGGTGACAAGACTGGTGAAGACGAAAAGGACGCAAACGTAGAACAAGGAGAGCCGCGTGACGGTTCTGAGGCGATGGGCGTCGGCAAGCAGCCGCCCGAGGTCGCGCAGCGTGTCTCGGACGGATCCGGTGTTTTCTCCGGCTTCCATGAGGTCGACGTAGTAGCGGGGAAACATGTGTTCCTGGCAGCGCATCGCGTCGGACAGCGTCCAGCCTTGCGCCAGCACGTTTCGCAGCGACAGGAGCGAGTAGGTGACGCGGTAGTTGGCGGCATCGGCCGCGACGGCGTCCAGGGCGGGGATAAGGGGGGCGTTGCAGGCCGTGATTCGTCCCAGTTGCTCGGTGACGAGCAGGAGGTCGCGTGCATGCCGCGGGAGGAAAATGGTGAAGGGGAAGCTAATGACCCCCCCGATGATGCGGGGGACGGTCCTGACGATCTCGCGCAAGATGATCGGCAGATCCTCGCGCAAGCTACCGTCCGGATTCGAATCGGTCTCCACTTCCGCCTCGATCTTTGGTTCGGCCTCGGGGTCCGGTGGGATATTGCCACGCAGGAGGTCGCTCAGATTGGCTTTCAGGAGCCGGCGCCACTTCATGGCTGGGCTCCCACTGAGGATTCGTGCGCCTGGCTGATGCTACCAAACACTGATGGAATCCCCTAACGAGAAGATCGGCAAGTACATCGCCACCAGGAGCGTTCCCATCAGCACTCCGATGAGGACGACTACGGCGGGCCCGACCATGAGCATCAGGAACCGCCGGCGATGGTCCACCGTGCGCTGGCAGTCGTCTTCCAGGATGGATAGTGTCTCGCCCAACTCTCCGCGTTGCTCCGCGTGTTCGAGCAGCCAACAGTAGCTGTTGTCGAAGTAACCCGTCTGACGCAGGGCGCCGCCCAAGGTGCCGCCAGCCGAAAGCGCACTCACGGCGTTCGTGGCGGCACGGCCAAGCACCGCGTTGCCCGAGGCCGCGGCGGCCAGTTCGACGCCCTCCGGCAGCGGGACCTCGGCCTTGAGGAGGATGCTGAGTGCGCGCGAAAATCGCCCCAGCGATGCGGCCTCGTACACGCCCCCGAGGACGGGGAAATGCAACTTCACCCAGTCCGAGCGCAGGCCGCTGGCGCCGTCGCGCAGGAACAGGAGGACAAGGGCCGCGACGCTCAGCACAACCACGGCTGCGGCGCCGGTGCAGAGGAGTGGGAATTCGCGAATGGCGGTAGAGACCACGAGCAGGGCTTCGGTGAGCAAGGGCAGCCTGACGCCGAAGCCCGTGAAGGCTTCGGCGTAGGAGGGGAGAATCTTGAGCAGCATCCACAGCATGACCAAGGCGCTGCTGGTAATTAGGAAGAGCGGGTAGGCCAAGGCTTCCTGGACGTTGTTCTTGAGTTCGACCATGCGTTTGGAGTAACCGTTGAGGGCATCGAACACGGCGGACAGGTTGCCGGCGCGTTCGCCGGCGCGTATGAGGGTGAGAAACATCGGCGAGAAAGAATCGGGGTGGTGGCTGAGGGCGGTCTCGAGTGTGTTGCCCGCTTCCATGCGCTCGTGGATGTCGCGCATGACGTTACGCAGGCGCGGCTTGTGCACATCCAGCGCAAGTGCCTTGAGCGCGGGGCCGACGGGGAGCTTGGCCTCAGTCACGGTCTGGAGTTGCCCGCAGAACTGCTGGAGTTCTTCCCATTTCAGGCCTTTGGCAGGCGACAAAATGGAGCGGCGGGGCGGGATCTCCTCGATGGCGGTCACCGTCAAGCCCCGTTCGCGTAGCGTCTGGACGGCCTGGTACGCCGAGGCCCCCTCCACTGTGCCAGTGACGGAGACGTCGACAGTGTCTACGGCTCGATACGTGTACTGCGCCATGATCGGTTCTCCGCAGTGAGTGTGGTCATGCGACGCATGTGTCGCAGAATAGATGACGGAAACCCGCGCCGATGATCAACGGAGCGTCTCCCCCTCAGGCCGGTCGGTGTCCGTCCTGTGGTTCCCCGGCGGCCTTGGCGCGTTGCCCGTCCGTCGCGTCCTCACCGCGCCATGACATTGGCGTCTGGGGGCCGGGTATCGCGGCCTCTTGCGGCTGTGCCTCGTCCGCCTCGGGCTTCTGGGCCTTCTCGCGCTCGGCCAATGCCCGGAGCCACAAGGCGCGGCGCCACGCCATGGGGGTGGAATCCGACCCTAGTTCGGTTTCGGTGATTTCCTGGGTCGTCTGGGCCCGGTAGGCCTCGGCCATGAGACTGAGGTCATAGGCGGCTTGCACGGCGGGCGCCGTGAGCCAGGTCAGTACGGCCAGAAACATGGCCGCGGCCGCCACGGAACCTAGTTTGACCAAGGCGTGCCGGACACGAAAGGGCGTGACGTTGGCCGGGGCCACGGGTGGGCGCAGATGGGGCCGGAGATCGTCGAACCGGTTGCGCGGACTGGGGTGCCGGAGCAAGGCATGGCATCGATCCAGCAGCCCTTCCAAATCTTGCAGTTCCTCGTGGCAGTAGTAGCAGTGCGCGAGATGCTCTCTGACGGCCATCCTTGCGCCCGGCAGCAGATCGTTATCCGCATAGCGGATAAGCTGTGGCCGTGCTTCTTCGCATTCCATAATTCCCTCTCCTTGGCGGGCCGCCGCTCGCCGCGTACTCTATGATGTATTAGTGCACCAGCAGTTCGCGCAACGCCTCGCGCAACCGCCGTATGGCCAGCAGCCGCCGCGAGCGCACGGTGTTGATGGGGCACGCCATGATCTGCGAGATATCCTCCAGCGACAGACCTTCCACAGTGCGCAGCACGAACGCCATCCGCTGTTCCTCGGGCAGCCGGCTCAGGGCCGCCAGGATCCGTTCGTCCAACTCCGCGCGATGCGCCAAGTCGTCCGGGCCTGGGTCTCGCGTCGCGATAGGGTAAGCGTCGGGCGCGTCGATGCACTGGGCCACGCCCAAGCGCCAGTCCTTGCGGGCCTGACGGCACCGCTCCAGCCAGATGTGGCGGGCGATGGTAAAGAGATAGGCGGAGAACTTACCCGAGGCCTCGTAGCGCCGCCGCAGCTTCCAGACGCGCAGGAACGTTTCATGGCAGAGATCCTCGGCCATGTGTCCGTCGCGCCGCGACGCCCGGCTCATTCCGTGGAAGAAGTCCATGAGTCTGCGGTGGTAGCGTTGGTACAGTTCGGCAAACGCATCCTCACGGCCCCGCCGCACCCGCAGCATCACTTCCGCGTCCGGCATGGAACTGAATTCGTTTTGAACGCTCATAAGCCTCTACTGGACCCTACGCCATTATATGACGATCCCGCCATGAATCGATCAAAAAAGTGCGTGGACGGAGCCGATTGTCGAACGCAGCCCCGATTGGGTACACTGCGTTCGCCATGATCATTGACGTTCATGTCCATATCGTTGACGCCCACGAGTCCGGACTGCGCGAGTTGCTCGACGCGGCCGACCGCGCAGGCATTGACCGCCTGTGCATCTCATCGCTGGGGCGCGAGTGGCGCGAATTCCCTACGCCCCAAGACCTTACAGATGCCGCCGAAGACGTGTGCGCGGCCTGCGAACAGCATCCTGACCGGTTCATCGGGGCCATCTACGCCTCGGCCGATCACGCCGGGCTCTCGCTCGATCTGATCGATCGCCATATCGGGGCAGGGCCTCTGCGCTTCCTCAAACTCTGGGTCTCGCAGTATGTGGACGATCCCCGCCTCAACCCCATTGTCGAGCGCTGTATCGAACTCGATGTCCCCATACTCGCCCACACCTGGCTCAAGGCTACCGGGAACATGACGCGCGAATCCACCTACCATCATGTGGCCGCGATGGCGCGCCGTTACCCCGAGATGAAGCTGTGGATGGCCCACGCCGGAGGACGCTGGGAAGAGGCCGGGCGCGTGATTCGCGAGTTCCCCAACATCTGCGCCGACCTATCCGGCGGCGAACCCGAAGACGGCATCGTCGACTGTCTCGTGGACACCCTTGGCGTCGATCGCATTTTCTGGGGGTCCGACGCGCCCGGCCGCGGCTTTGCCGTCCAGATGAGCAAGGTGCTGGCGGCCGGCATCGCGCAAACGGAGAAGGATCTCATTCTCGGCGGCAACATACGGCGGTGGCTCCATGTTTGACATCAACACGAAACTCGGCCCATGGCCCTACCGGCCCGTCCGAGGGCTCGACGCATACCTGCGCGCCATGGACGAACTCGGGATCATCCGCGCAGCCGTGTCGGCCCTCGACGCCGTGCACTTCCTCAATCCCCAGGACGGCAACGTGCGGCTCGCACAGGAGATCGAGGGACATCGCGACCGGCTGACGCTGTTCGCCGTGCTTCGGCCCAACTTCGCGGGGGCACTGGACGACCTCGACATCTGCGTAAGCCAATACGACGCCAAAGGGATTGTGCTGTACCCCAACTACCATGACTTCGCCCTCACCGACCCCACGATCGAGCCCCTCATGGCCATCGCCGCCGCGCGCGGGCTTGTGGTGTGCGTGCAAGCCGGACTCGAAGACCCCCGCCGCCAATTCCGCCCCTACAAGACCCTCGACGTACCCGCCGAAGCCATCGGAACCTTCGCCCGCGCCTACCCCGCCGTCTCCATCATCGCCCTCGGCCTCAAATTCGGCCAGCCCGAACAGATGGGCGAGCCCCTGCCCCCCAACCTCTACTTCGACACCTCCAACTACGAACGGCT
>JAACEL010000284.1 GCA_011682535.1 Nitrospiraceae bacterium
TACGCGGGACTGCCGTATGCTTAGCGCCTTGACGGCGAATCGGGGTGGCAGGGAAATCCTGCGTGCCACGGTTCGCAATGCTGTTCGTGTTCTAGGCGGAAGTGAGGAAAGAATGATATTCGCAGTCGCTCTCATGCTGTCCATACTGGTGTTGTTCGCGTTCAGCCGCGCCCATGCGGAAGAGGAAGACGCGCCGGGTGAGCCCAACGATTGGGAAAACCACAAACTCCTGCACCGCAATCGCGAGCCCGCCCACGCCACGCTGGCGCCCTATCCGGACCTCGACACGGCCCGCGCATGCGACCGCACGGCGTCGCCTTGGTTCCAGACCCTCAGCGGGACATGGAAGTTCAGCTACGCGCGCGTGCCGGGCGATGCGCCGGACAACTTCTTCGAGGCCGACGCGGACGTGTCCGAATGGGACGACCTGCCGGTGCCGAGCAACTGGCAAATGTACGGCTACGAAGATCCGGTCTACAAGAACGTGTCCAATCTCTGCGCCCCCGCGGAAATCCCCAAGACGAATCCCAACTTCAACCCGGTCGGCTCGTACCGCCGCACCTTCACCGTTCCCGAAGAATGGGCGGGCCGTCCCGTCTTCCTGCATTTCGCCGGCGTACAGTCGGCGTTCTACGTCTGGATCAACGGTCAGCAGGTGGGCTACAGCCAGGGCAGCCAGATGCCGTCGGAATTCAACGTCACCTCCTATCTGACCGAGGGCGAAAACACCATCGCCGTGCGCGTCTATAAGTGGTCCGACGCCACCTACCTCGAAGATCAGGATATGTGGCGCTTCGGCGGCATTCACCGTGAGCCGTTCCTCTACGCGACGCCCCCCCGCGCCCACATACGCGACTTCCGCGTGCGCACCCTATTCGACGACACCTATACCAACGCTACGCTCGAGTTGGCCGCCTGGGTCACCAACCGTTATGCCGAGTCCCGCGACGGGGAAACCATCACCGCCCACCTCTACGACGCCGACGGGCAGGCCGCCTTCGCCGAGCCGGTCGCACATACCTTCACCGCGCGCGCGGGTACGGAGGAGATGGTCGAATTCAGCGCGCCGGTGCCCGGCCCGCGCAAGTGGTCGGCGGAAGACCCCTACCTCTACACGCTAGTGCTCACCCTCTCCAGCACCGACGGCGAGCTGGTCGAGTGCGAGAGCTGCAAGGTGGGGTTCCGTCAGATCGAGTTGAAGGATGGCTGCCTGTGCATAAACGGCCAGGCGATCGAGATCAAGGGGGCCAACCGGCACGACACCCACCCCGACCGCGCCAAAGCCGTGACGCGCGAGGACATGATCGTCGATGTCACCACGATGAAGCGCCATAACCTCAACGCCGTCCGCACGTCGCACTACATCAACGACCCGGTGTGGCTCGATCTGTGCGACGAATACGGACTCTACATCTTCGACGAAGCCGATCTGGAATCGCATTTCTTCTGGGACCGTTTCACGAAGGATCCCGAGTGGAAAGAGGCGTTTGTGGACCGCGCCGAACGCATGGTCCAGCGCGACAAGAACCATCCGTGCGTGATCACGTGGTCGCTGGGTAACGAATCGGGTTACGGCCCCAATCACGACGCCATGGCCGAACACATCCGCAGCCTCGACTCGACGCGCCTCATCCACTACCACCCCGCCGAGGACTCGAAAACGGTGAACATAATCGCCCCGATGTACCCCACCGTCGATCGCATCATCGAATTGGCCCAGGCCAGCGACAACCGTCCGATCATCATGTGCGAGTACGCGCATTCAATGGGCAACAGCACGGGGAATCTTAAGGAATACTGGGACGCCATCGAGGGCCACCAGCGCCTTCAGGGCGGTTTCATCTGGGACTGGGCCGATCAGAGCTTCCGATGCAAGTCCATCACGATCACGCCGGACGAGGTGCGCCCCGATCGCCCGGGCTTCATGGTGGGCAAGGTGGTCGACGGGCGATCGGGCAAGGCCATCGAAAACGGCTTCGTCGAAATCCCCTCGACTCAAGCGCTGGACATCACCGGCAAGAGCGTGTCGGTGGACCTCTGGGTTCGCCCGGCGCCGTGCGAAGGGGTCAACCCGTTCGTGACCAAGGGCTACGGACAATACCTTCTTCAACAGAAAGACGCCGGCTCGCTCCAGTTCGTCATCGGCGACGGCGAGCCGATCGACGTCACCACCCACCTCCCCGCCAACTGGTACGGCGAATGGCACCACGTGGCCGGCACCTACGACGGCACGCGGCTCAACCTGTACGTGGACGGCAACGCCCTCGCCAGCCGCACGCACGTGGGTACGATCGACCACGATTCCGCCCCCGTGTTCATCGGCCGCAACCTCAATCTCAAACACAACCCGGGCTCGGCCCTTTCCGGCGCCATTGACAGCGTACACGTTTACAGCCGCGCACTCTCGCGCAAGGAAATCCAGCGCGCCTACCAGGGCAAACCCGCAAAAGACCCCGCCCTGGCACTGAAGTTCGAGTCGTTCGAGGAACGCGAGTACGAGTGGTTCTCCTACGGCGGCGACTACGGCGAAAGCCCCACCGACGGCGTATTCTGCTGCAACGGCCTCGTCTCCACCGAACGCGTCCCGCATCCGGGGCTGGTGGAATACAAGAAGATCCTCGAGCCACTGCGCGTAACGCTGGTCGATGCCGCACAGGGCACGATGGAAGTGGAGAACCGGAACCGGTTCATCTCGCTCGATTACCTGACCCCCACCTGGAAGCTGTGTGCCGACGAACGGGTACTCGCCGAAGGCACGCTCGATCCGCTCGATATCGCCCCGCGCGCGAAGGGCGCCGTCACGGCGCCTTACACCATGCCGGAGCTTGAACCCGGTGTCACGTATTGGCTCCGCCTCCACTTCACGCTGACAAACGACACCTTATGGGCGCCAGCCGGCCACGAGGTCGCGTGGGCCCAGTTCGAGTTGCCCGCCGACAACCCCGCCAAGCCCATCAATCTCGATACCGCCCCCGAACTGTCGATTTCAAACGACGACAAGGAAATCGTCGTCGTCGCTTCCGGCGTGCGCGCGGCCTTCAACAAGAGGAACGGCACGCTGGCCTCGTGGCGCTACCAGGGCATCGAGCTAATCGAGCGCGGCCCGCGCCTGAACGTGTGGCGCGCCCCAACCGACAACGACGAGTTGTCGGGAACGGCCGCCGAGTGGCGCAAGGCCGGGCTCCACGATCTGCGCCACCAGGTGCAAAGCGTGGACGCCAAGCAGTTGAACGCGCGAACGGCCGTCGTCACCGTGCAGACTACCGCCATCCCCGCCAAGGGCACCGCGGCCTTCGAGATCACCTACACCTACACCGTCCACGCCACCGGCGACCTGCTGTTGGCCCTTGCCGTCAACCCGGCAGGCAAAGCCGCCCACCTGCCGCGGCTCGGACTCGACCTGCGCCTGCCCGAGACACTGACCGAACTGCAGTGGTACGGACGCGGACCGCACGAGAACTACCCCGACCGCAAGTTGAGTGGACTGATCGACGTGCACACCGAGACGGTGTCGCCGGGTGCGCTCCCGTATGTGATGCCGCAGGAATACGGCAACAGAATGGACGTGCGCTGGGCAACGATCGCCAATTCGGAAGGCTTCGGCGTCGCGGTGCTCGGCATGCCCGATTTCCAGGTCAGCGCCCACCCATACGACGTACGCGTCCTCGAAGAAGCCAAGCACACCTACACGCTCCTGCGCGCCCCCTACAACGTGCTCAACGTCGATTTCGCCGTCAGCGGACTGGGCAACGGCAGTTGCGGACCCGGCACGCTACCCCAATACCTCATCCCGCAGGAAGCCGCCACCTACCGCGTCCGCTTCAAACCCGTGTCCCTCAAGGTCGAGTCGGCGATGGACCTCTATCGACAAGCCATGCCCACCACCGAATAGAGCGCCACCCCCAGAATCTATCGCCGCCCAGGGCACACCCCCTCGGGCGGCGTTGTCGTTTGTGCACAACAAAAGACCGGCTGCCGCGAACGAGTCTTGGGCTGTGACTACCGCAGACTGATTCGCAGCGCGGTAGGGGGGGAATCCACCGTGAAGCTGCCCGCACTGGTGATCTGGACGGGATTCTCGGCGTCGAGGTAGTACAACGCATACCGCCCGTTCCGAAGGTAGATCGCGGTCTCGTCGTCGGCCGACAACGTCAGGTTCTTCCCACGCTTACCCGAGCGCACGGCCACTTTCACCCGGAACGGGTTGGGATTGTAGATGTGGACGTCGTGGGGTCCGTGCTCGATGGGACGCGTGTAGCGGGGCAGCTTGGCCTTCTTGTACGTAGCCCGCCCCCGCCCGTCGCTCCGGCCACCAACACGCACCACGCGGCTGCGCTTCTGCGGCTCTTCGACGATTTCCTGTTCCTCGTCCTCGATGTAGACTTCCTCCGCCGCCCCATCCGCGTCGTCCTGCGCGACCACCGGTTCTTCGGCCGGCTCCGCCTCTGCCTGGGCCGACTCCGTCACCGGCGCCTCCGCGTCACGTTCGGGTTCCGCCTGCTCCGCGTCCTCATCCGCCGCAAACTTAGCATCCGGCACCGCGAGCTTGAACATCTCTTCCGCAATCCGCTCGAGCCGGCGCGTCTCAGGTCCTCGGCGCAACGGCGTTCGGCGCACAAGCTGATCGTCCACGAACTTGGCCACGATAAAGCTCCCGTCGGAGCCTTCCCAATGCACGGTCTTGTCACGCTCAGTCGTCCCGGCCACGCGCGTCGCGTTTGGCCCTGCCAGTTCGGCCGCCTCCGCGTAACTCATGCCGAGTTGAATCTTGGCCACGCGCTCCGCGAAAGGAAGTTCCATGGGTTCCGCGGCAGCCTCAGCCGCTGGCGTCGCCGCCGCGGCCCTCTCCTCCCCCACGCCTTCGGTAGCTTCGGCTTCGGCTTTGGCTTCGGCCACGGCCACCGGCGTCTCTGCCTCCTCCGCAGGCGCCGAATCGGGCTCCGGCGCCTCGCCCCCCACCGCCCGGCTATCCGCAACCTGCTCGCCCGGCCGCGAAGCCTGCCCTTCACCATCCACGGCAGCGGATTCCCCTTCGGCCCCACTGTCCGCGAGATGTGGAAGATACGCGCAGAAAAACAGCAGCAGCAGGCCAATCGGGGCCATCGCCAAAAGCAACTTCCAGCCGCCAATGAGTTCGGCCGGCTTTTTCCGCAGGAACGAGTGGATGTGGGGATCTTCCTCCAGGATGATGTCGTCAAGCCATTCTTCACGCGAGACTTCGGCGTGCGGACGCTGCATCGCCAGGATGATCACGCCCATGATGGGCACCACACCCCACAGGCCCCAAGCCGCACTGTAACCCTTGGCCTTGATGTAATAGGCCAGCCCCGCCACGAGCGGAACGGTCCCGATGAGAGCCGTCACCGGATGTCCACTGAGCAGCCCGCCCATCTGGATTAAAAAGCCGGGCAGAGCCCATATCAACTGCGGCATTTTCTGCATGTTGGCCATGGCGTTGTCTTCCATCCCCGTTTCGACAAACCGCCCTCGTATGCTATTGAGTATGCGCCCGGCCCATCTTGTTTTCAAGCCCCCGGGCTCCGCGGCGCGGGCGTCAGCCCTTACGCAAGTGGGCCAATCCCTCATGCAGATGCACCCAACGATGCGCCCGTTCAGCAAGCCCCGTGTCATGCGACACCACGACCAGCGTGATGTGATCGCGCTCGTTCAGCCCCCACAGCAGATCGAGGATCCCCTCCCCGGTGTGCTCGTCTAGATTGCCTGTGGGTTCGTCGGCCAATACGACACTGGGATTGTTGAACAGCGCCCGCGCGATGGCCACGCGCTGTTGCTCCCCGCCGCTGAGCTTGCCGGGCTTGTGCGTCATACGATCCTTGAGACCGACGCGTTCGAGCAACTCCAGCGCGCGCGTCGCACAATGCCCCCGGCTCTGCCCACGGCATAGCGCGGGCATCATCACGTTCTCGAGCGCCGTGAAATCGGGTAGTAGATGGTAGAACTGGAACACAAACCCGATGTCTTCGTTCCGGATCCGGTTGATCGCCCTGCGCCCGAGCGTCGATAACGGATCGCCGCGGAACAGCACGTCGCCGGAAGTCGGTCGATCGAGCGTGCCGATAAGGTGCAGCAGCGTGCTCTTGCCCACACCGGACGGTCCGCTGATCGCCACGATCTCGCCGGGCGGTACGGACAGGTTGATGCCCTGCAAGATGCGCAGTTCGCGGCTGCCGTCGTGATAGGTCTTTACGACATCTCTACATTCAATCACGTCACTCATTGCGCAACGCCTCTATGGGGTCAAGCCGCGACGCGCTCCACGCCGGGTACAGGGTCGAAACAAACGTCAGCACCACCGCGCAAACCGTCACCCACAACACGTCCATGGGCATCACCGCAACCGGGATCCGGTCAAAGTAATAGATCTGACTGTTGAAGATGTCCAGACCAAAGATATGAGCGACAAACTTGGCGACGGGGTTGAGGTTGTACGCCAGCAGCGTGCCGCTCACCACCCCGGCGGCCGTCCCCACAATGCCGATGAACAACCCCTCGATCACGAAGGTCAGCAGGATCGAGCCGCCGCTCGTACCCACGGTTCGCAGGATGCCGATGTCCTGGCGTTTCTCCATCACCACCATGATCAACGTGCTGGTAATGTTAAACGCAGCCACCAGGATGATGAACACCAGAATGATGAACATCGCAAACTTTTCTTGCTTGAGTGCGCCAAAGAAAGCTTGTTGGCTTTCGTACCAGGTGGTCGTTCGCAGAAACAACTCCGTCTCAAGCCGCTCCGCCACCTTCTCTGCGTCAT
>JAACEL010000649.1 GCA_011682535.1 Nitrospiraceae bacterium
GAAACGCCGCCTTGTGCAGCTCGCTGGAGCCTTCGAAAGACCACGATTGATCCTCCGCATGGCGGCGCAGCAGAACCTCGGTCAGCGCCATGTGGCCACAATGGGAGGCCCGATCCAAGGGCGTCTGCCCTTCTTCGTCCAATATATATAACCAATCACATTCCACGGCATCATCTCCAACGCTCCGATGGCGTTGTGCATTCTTTTCAATCCCTATTCCGGGTAAACGCACGCAAGATGCCTGCCAATCCCACGAACCCCGCTTGGGCGCCATCAGCCGCCTGCGTTGCGCCTCGAGGGCTCCCGGCGGATGCCGGATCGGAGGCTTTTGACACGGTGGGGGGGGCTACCGTCGTATGTTGCTCTGCAAGAAAGGTTTGTGAAGACCTCGGTGTGCCTCGCCCTCCCTCCCGATGGCGTTCGTCAGCACCGGGGCATGTGCGCATATGCCGGCAGGAGCAAGCGCTTGAGTCTTGGGGCACGCCGAGCGGGACTTGTCAATCCGGGAGTTTGTGGGATGTGAATAGTGTTGTGTGTGTGATTGGTGCTATGGCGGTATGACAAGATTCCGCCGATGGTGTAGACTTGTCAAGAGTGCGATATGCTATAATCCTCAATATTCTGGCGGGCTCGTGGTTATCTTGGGTACCGCGTCCATAAGGAGCGAACTGATACCGGTTTGGGAGAAAAGGTCAATGTGGCGCGCAAAGATCGTACCGTTCATTCTTCTGGGTTTTTTCCTGCAGGTCGCCGTGTCTTGCGGTGCGCCTGAGCCTGCGGCCGTGTCCGAATCGCCCACGGCCGCAGTGGCTCCAGCCGTCCCGACGGCGGACCGTCGCGTGGTGGTTGTAGAGCCGCCCGCCCCGACGGCAGAGAACAAGGCGGCTCGCGCGGCGTTGCTCGATAAGTGGCTTGAACTGGCCAAGAACGCCACGAGCGAAGCGCCCGTTCTGGATGAGACGGCGCAGATCGCTCAGGATCTGGCTGGCCTGTGCGGCGGCGCGCCTCTGGAACTGCTCGACGTGATGGCCGACACGACGCACACGCCGATGGTGCGCGTAATGGCAAGCATGAGTCTGCGCTCCGTTCAAGATACCGCCATGATTCCGCGCCTAATCGAACTGACGGCTGCGGATCAAGACGCTCTGACGCGGGCATGCGCGGTCGAGTTGCTCGTCTTCTACAAGGGCGCCGAGGTCGACAAGACCCTCGAAGCCTTGCAGCACGACCCGGAGCGCCGCGTGCAGTTGACCGCGCTGTGCGGTCTGGTGATGCGGGACGATTCCAAGCGTTCGGCGTTGCACGAGTTCTGGCGGAAGCCCGACACGACCGCTGAAGAAAAGGGGCGCATCGTGATGACCCTCGCCGGTGGCGCCGCCTCTGAAAGCCTGGATTTATTTCTGGAGGCCGCCAGCAACGCGAGCATTGGCGCCTCGGCACGGCGTGTGGCAATTCAGATGGTTGGGCAAGAAGGCAACGCGGCCCATCTGCCTGCAATGAAGGCGTTGGTGGAGAAAAACGCGGATGATTCGATTCGCCAAGCGGCGCTGACCGCCATGGCCATGATTGAAATGCGTGAAAAGCAGGCGGCCGCTCCCACGGAACCGGCTTCCTGATTGCATGTGGAAAGGTAGTCTTGCATTGTTGTTCCATCGGCGTCAGAAGCGTGGTGCGTCCCCTGCGGCGCGTTCCGGCGGGTCCGCGTTTGCGGAATCTCCGCCCCGGCAATTGTACCGTATCGATTTCGACATGATGCTCAAGGGAAGCACCTGCAAACGTGGGCGCGCGACAGTGCGCCAATTCGGTGTCACCGTTCAAGGCTCGACGCGTCTGGTAACCAGCGGCGACGTGGTCGACGCCGAGACGTACAACGCCCTGCTCGCAATGGGCGCGATTCGTCCGATTCGGCCCGAATCCCATGGGGAGCCCGATGAGGGTGGCGGCGCTTCCTTGAACGAGTAAGGAGCCTAGTCAGAATAAATTGGACAACTCGGCGCTCGTATTTGGTTTAGGTTTGGGCGATCTGGTTGAGCAAAACCACAGGAATAGCCGGGCTATTTCGAGGCTATTTCGAGGATTCTGCGATTGAAGATCGTCCAAAGATAAGCTAAAGGCGAGATGCAGAATGTTCAAGTTATTCTGACCAGGCTCCTAAGCCTGAGGAGAGGGCGTGGGCCGTTCGATCTCGGTGGCCATGATCGTCAGGGACGAGGCGGGGCAGATCGCCCAGTGCCTCGACGCGTTGGCGGGGCTTGCGGACGAGGTCTGCGTCGTCGACACCGGCTCCACGGACGACACGATTGCTATCGTCCGGCGTCACGGGGCGAAGGTGGACTTTTTCCCGTGGTGCGGCGATTTCAGCGCGGCCCGCAATATCTCGCTAGACGGTTGCACGGGCGACTGGATCCTGGTGTTGGACGCCGATGAACGGATCGCCCCGAAGGATAGGGCGGAGATTTGCGCCTTGGCTCGCGGTCCCCTCGACCGCTGCTACCGCTTCACTACCCGCAACTACACCAACACCGACGCCGTTTCGGAGTTCCATCCTTGCGCGCCGTCCGACCCCCATGCGCGGGGGTTCGCCGGGTGGTATCCCAGCGTGAAGGTGCGGATGTTCCCGCGAGGGGCGGGGGCGCGCTTCGAGGGGCGTGTGCATGAGGTAGTGAATCGTTCTCTCGAAGCGGCCGGCGTGCGCGTCGTGCCGTGCAGCGTACCGATTCACCACTATCCCTATCTGAAGTCAGCGGACCGCGTCTTGGCCAAGCAGCAAATGTACCTCGAACTTGGGCTGAAGAAGGTCGCGGAACACCCGGACGACGCGAACGCGCATGCGGAACTCGGCAATCAGTATGCGGACTTGGGGGACTATGCGAGCGCCGCGGCCGCGTACCGGGAGGCGTTGAGGCGCGACCCTTCGAATGCGGTGGTGGCAAAGGACTTGGGCGGGGTGTTGTATCTTCTCGATCGCCGCGCTGAGGCGGAACAGGCGCTGGGCATCGCATTGAGGCTGGACCCGTCTCTGGTCGAGGGTTGGCGCAACCTGGGGGTGATTCATGTGGCCCAGGAACGGTGGGCGGAGGCGGTGGCGTGCTTCGAACGGGCGTTGGCGATCGACCCGGCGTCACCCGATGGTTACCGCTATCTGGCAGTGGCGCTCCAGGGGGCGGGACGCCTGACGGACGCGGCGGACGCGGCAGCGAAGGCATTGGCCGCACAGCCTGTTTCCGCGGCGGCCGTTCATTTGTACGCGGAACTAGTGGGCACGCTGGGACGCTTTCAGGAAGGACGCGACCTATTGACCGCCAAGCTGTCCGGATCGGATTTCCCGCGCGCGGAGTTGTGCCACGCCCTCGGCGAACTGTGGTTTCGAGAAGGGCGGTCGATAGAGGCGCGCAACTGCTTCGAGGAATGCCTAGCGCTTCAGCCCGGACACGGAAACGCGCGTACGCGGCTGTCGGAAATGGAATCGCCCACCCCGCCGGGTTGACCGCCCCCGGTATCCCTTCACCACGTCGCCCACCCGCACGGAACGCCAATCTCCCGATTGGCCTTCAGTTCTCCAGCCGGTCGGGAGACCGGCGTTCCCGAGATTCCTCCCGTCAGTCGAAATGACAAGCCACTCTTGTCCTAAACAGCGGTTCGTGAACCACCAAATTCTCAGGACAGCAGTCCTGGGCCTCGTCAAATGCAGCGGACATCCATTCGA
>JAACEL010000285.1 GCA_011682535.1 Nitrospiraceae bacterium
CCCTCGCCCTCACCTTCGCCTTCGCCTTCGCCCTCACCTTCGCCCTCACCTTCGCCTTCGCCCTCGCCCTCACCTTCGCCTTCGCCTTCGCCCTCACCTTCGCCTTCACCACCGGTCATCCCAACGCTACTCAGGATGATATCCGCCCAATTGGGAGCGTCCGCCCACATATCAAACCCGAGGTTGGCGGCACTGTTGGTGATAGCAACTACTTCGAAACTGCGCCCGCTCGTGGTATCGAGATCGCTGTCGAATGCTTCAAGTGCAAACCCGATGCGATTGTTGACGGCAGGTGTGACCGTGTAGGCGTCGTGTCCGAGACTGTCCCAAGTGAAGGCCATCTCGACCACATATCCCCCGGCCCTTGGAGCCGCGGCGCAAGGCCAGAAGGATGGACCCCAGTTTCCGTCCGTCCCGAACGTCACCGAGCCCGACCAGTCCGGCCGGCCGTAGTTGATGACCTCGCCGACGGAGCTTGTGACGCCGTCGCTACGACCGCCCGCCAGGAACCATACGCCCGCGACGCCAAAGACACCCGTGCCGGCCGGAGCTTGATCGAAGAAATCGAACAACACGCCGAATCGGTCCACGAACGTGGAATTCCACTGCGTGTTCCAGTCGTCGGGGAAGACGAGCGTGTCGTCCGTCACGTCAAAGGCCATGTAGAAAGTGGTCCAGTCCCAGGAGAAATGGCACGTCACCGACCAATCACTGTCACCCGTGTAGGAGGCACCGTCGTACGGCCACACAACGGTGGACGGGGAACCCTCCATGCGGCTTTTGCTGACCTCCATGGGAATGGTCGTGTATTCGCCGGGACCGATGACCCCATCGGCGGCCGGTGGCGTCTGCACGAAGCCGGCCATTGCGTTCCAGTATGTGTCTACGGTCGGCCAACTTTCATAGCGCATGAAGCCGATGACCGGTTTGCTCGATGTCGCGTCCGTCCACGCCAGATAGGTCGTCGCGCCATGGGAAACGACCGCTACTAGGCCGGCCCAATCCGCAGGGCCCTCGCCAGCGATCGAAACAACCGGCCGCCAATCGGCCTCACTGAGACCGCGCTCTGCCAAGACAACCTCACTGGTCCCCGCTGCTCCACGCAGGTAGGGCACAAGCACCTTCTCTGACGTAACCGCAAGCGCCGGTAGTCCGGCGTCCGGATCGGCCTCTACCGATGGAGTGGGCGTCCATGAGCTGCCGCCGTCGCTACTAGAGGCGACGACCAGTCCCGTGCCGTCGGCGTTCTCTTCCTGCCAGACGGCGTACAGATCCGTTCCCGCCACACGGACGCGGGGATGGGTTGAGGCATAGCGATCGTCGTTGCTCAGCCGCTGAGCGGTCTGCCAACTGACGCCTCGATTGTTGCTGGAGGAGAAGTAGATCTCGGGAGCGCCCGTCCCCCATTGTTCCCATACCGCATAGACGTTGGCGCCCGCCGCCGCAAGCGATGGTCGGCTGCACGCCGTCAGCACGACGGGCACAGCGGTCGGCGCCGACCAAGTCAGGCCCTGGTTCGCGCTCATAGAATAGAGAACGTTGGGCGTACCCGAGCGCGCGTCGCTCCATGCCAGATAGACGGCGTCTCCATCCACCGCGATGACGGCGTCGATCATGCGGCTACGGGGACCATCGACCTCGACCGGTGGGCTCCAAGTCGAGCCGCCATTGGGGCTGCGCGCGCAGAACAGTCGGCCGGATGCGTCTGCCTCATACTCGAACCAAGCAAGATACAGAACCGATCCCGTAGCCGCGAGCGTCGCGGAAAGAGAATTGGCGCCGCTGGCCGTAATGGCCTGAGCGGCCGCCCAGGAATCACCATTCGAGTCCGACGAACGCGTGTGGAGTTGATAGTGATCTTCCCGGTACTCCGACCACACGGCACACAGGCCACCGTCCGCCGTCCGCGCCAAGGTCACGCCGACCGCCTCCACGGAGGGATCCGAAAGGGTGAGCGTGGGCGCCTGCGCCAAAGAGGCCGCGGCCATTGCTACGACGATCAGGACGCCTGCCCACGTCCGTCTCAAGAGGCATTCCGTCATCATTCAATTCCTCGAATCCTTTGCCATTGTCAGTCCTAGCGCATGCACCGGCCTACCTGGCCCACTCAGAAGCTCGAGTTCTGCCAACCAGTCGTAAGCCAATCGACATGCTGCTGAAACCTTGCCAGCGTGGCGTAGGGTGCAAAACCCGAGAAAGATGCAGAGTCCGCCAACAGTTGCTGATACTCGGTCTGTAGTTGCTGGCGCAACGTCGTGTCGCCAGGATGCTCCGCGGCCTGGCCGTAGAGCGCCATCACGCGAGCCGTCGTCAGCAGAAACTCCAATTCCGCTTGTTTTGAGCCATCAAGGCGCCCGACAGCCGATTCGACCAGACTACGGATCTGATCGCCCTTGGCTTCAAGATCTTGCGACCCGCTGCCGTAGTAAGAGAACTCGTCCAGCAATTCGAGCGCTTCCTGCAATTCCTGGGCGGCCACTGGATTCGTGTTGGCCACCCACCCAGCGTACTGCCTGACCACGTCTTGCCGGCTCAGGCTTTGGTCCCATGCGAAGCGCGATATGAAGTAGGACATTGGATACTTGGAACCCTCTTCTATGCGCATGAAGCGGATGGATTGAGCCTGCAACGTGTTGAGGGCACGGTCCGTGGCGGCTTGCAGATATGGCAACATCGGAATGAGGAAGGGATAGGCGGTCTCCACGTTCGTCGGGAACATGAACGCGTCCAGTTGGAATCCTTTGGCTCGGGCCGCGGTGAGGGTGGTTCCGCCCGTATTCTCCGTGTCAAAGACGGAGACGCGGTCCATTCCTGGACCCGTCTGAAAGTAGGTCTTCAGTAGGTCGAGAAAGGCATCGCCGTAGGCCCACCCGATGTAGGCGGGATTCTCAAGCAGCCGGACGGGCCACATGCTCACGGTCATCTTCGCCTGGGGATTGGCCAGCAGGGCCAGGCCGGTAAATGCCTGAACCTGCTCCATCATGCGCTGCGGCTGCAAGCCTTTACAGTTGTGCCGGTCGGTGCCGCACCAGCAACCGCCTGGATCGTAGAACCACAGATTAAAGCAATCCGCGGCGCTGAAATGTCCAATCTGCGAACCATAGACATCTTGCATGAGGTCCATCGACCCGTTCCAAGAGTAGCCATTGGCCGAGAGCGTGGCTGTCTCTGCCTGGCAGATCACGGGGAAGCCATGATCGGCATACTCGCTCGTCGAGCGAAAGAACGGCACGCTTCCCACATTGGCATTGAAGATGTCTTGCGGCACCTGTGTCGGACTGATGTAATAGGTGACTTTGAGCCCGCGTTGATGTGCGTAATCGATCATGTGCTGCAGGCGTTCGCGCAACTGCTGGTTGCGAGCCGGGTTCATCGCAGACTTGGTAAAATCGAGTTCCACGTTGCCCCAGATGTAGAAGTCGATGTGAGTCAACTGGGCCAGAACGCTCCGATCAATCCAGAACTCCCATTCGCTTTCGTTCCACGTGTCGGGAGTGAGTCCGTCGAAACTGATCCCATAAGCGATGTTGTAGTAGACGCCCCGTTCCGCGAAATCCGGCCGAAATTCCTCGTAGTAGGGAAGCGCACTCCCCGGACCAATCTCCGGATCGAGGTACAGAGCATTCTCCAACGATCGCAAACGTGTCCGGAGGTGAGAAATGCCGTACACAGAGCCAAGCACATCCCAGCCTGCCGCGAGATACACGGTCCGGCTGGAAGCGTAATAGCCTGGAAAAGCCCCGGCCACATACCCTTGCTCTTGAACGAAGTCAGAATCGCCCGAGAACGGGGCGCTGTGGCCCTCGCCACCGAGAATCTCCTGCAGCAACAAGTGGTCAGCATATTCTCCGACCAACACCAGATTGTTGTCCTGTTGTTGTGCCGGTGTCAAAGCGGAGGCGGCGACGATGTCCACGGCGGCCCCGGTTAGCGCTCCCAACTCGCTCTGTAAGAACGCGAGACTAGCCGTCTCGGGCGTACTCTCGGCACCGCTACTAACGATGAGCCAAGGCGCTTGGGGTGTCGCGCGGAACTCGCCGATCCGCGTCAGTTGAATGGCGTCGACTTCGAAGAAATCCGAATCGATAGCGGGCGTGTCCGAAGCGGTAATGGAAAGCGTGTGTATCCCCGCTGAGAAGTCGAAACCTGCCGTACTGAGCACGACTTTCCGCACACGCAACTGCTCCTGCGAATGGGTAGCATGGCACGTGACGACAGGCACGCCGTCCCAGAGAACGGTGCCCACAGACGTCTGGTCTGCGTTCATGCGGTAGCCCACGGCGAATTCCACATAGGCGTTCCCGGCATAGCTCTGCGCCAAGCCAACGTCCATTGTGGCGGAAACCGAGTAGCCCGCATAGTCGACGGCAGCAACCAGGGCGGCTTCATCGCCCGGCATTCCGGAGTCCAATCCGCCTTGCGTGTTGGCATCGCCGCTCCAATTGGCGCCGGACAGAGCAAACACTTCGGCGTGCGTCACGCCAAGCAGCAGGACAAACGCCATCGCAATCAGAAGAGGAGGCTTTAAGTTCTTTGCGCCCAGACCACCCAGACCAGCTCTTCTCAACATGTCAGCTTCCTCAATCGATCGCTTCAGGAAAGCGCGCTACCTACACGGCAAACGGTCGGCCCCGTTTGCTCGTGTCAGGCGCGACGTGTCGCCTCCATCGCCTCTAGCTCGAAAGGGGCGAACCGGAAGAATGCGCTCTCCCTTCCTTTCTTCCGCCGTTGTAGCCAGGGGAACAAAGTGTATCAGAACAGTTAGCCAGGGTCAACCCTGTTCGTTTTCAGGCTGGAACTTTCGCCAATAATGGAGGCTTCACCGGCTCTGGACTTGGGCTCACGAGCGGTCGCCAAGTTGGCACACCGTCGTGCTCACTCTAGACGAAGAGGTGGTGGCCGCACCAGGCAGCCACCACCTCGTACCCAAACAGTGAGAAGTGTGAAGCTATTTCTTTCTGCGGATCAGGACAATGAGCGATCCGCCAAGGGCACACGCGCCCGCCAACAGGCCAAGGCCGAAGCCGCCAGCCGCAGGCAGATCGGGGACAGCACCCCTGAGGGTGATCTTGGGGTATTCCTGCGGAACAAAGATCATGTCCCAGCCGAACTGCGTCTCGCCGAGGAATGCCTCGTTGGGAACAAGGTCGTCGATATCCCAAGTGATCATGTACATCCCGAACTGGTCGCCCGGTTGGGGATCCAAGGGAAGCGCCTTCGCCCTGACGAAGTTGGCCAACGGAAGCGCCACCTCGGTGGTGTAGCCCTCGTCGGTCAGTTCCGTCGCGATTTGTGTGCCGGCCAAGCTGAAAGCGCCCCAACCGCCGTGCGGAAGGATGTTGGCGCCCGCTGTTCCCGCCACATCCGTACCGGCGATGATCTCAAGGAGTGGGATCCCAACGTGTGACACCTGGTCGTTCATGTCGATGAAGCACTCGAAACCCGACATGCCGCCTTCAATCGCGCCGGGCGCGCCGAACTCGACATCCTCGTCGGTGACCTCGAACAGCATGTAGAGATAGTCCGCGTCCCACGCGAGCGACAGGTCCATCGAGTAGTCCGCGTCGTCGGAGAAGTTCTCCCAAAACGCCATGTGACCCTCGGCGTTCAGCGTCGCCTGATTGACAGAAAGATGGTTGCCAGGCTCCACGAGCGACGAATCCGGCGGCCTGGGGTATTCACCCGGGCTCTTGACGCCGTCAATCACCGGCGGAGTGGAGACTTGATAGGCATCGGCGGTCCAGTCCTCCGTCAGCGGCTCGCCTTCGCCCTCACCCTCACCCTCGCCCTCACCCTCACCCTCACCCTCGCCCTCACCCTCGCCCTCACCCTCGCCTTCACCGCCGAGCGCGGCACAGAAGTCGTCTTCCGTAACCGTGGTTGGGCCTACCAAGGTGAACAATGCCCAGTCGGCCGGGAACGCCAGTTGATCCCAAGCAAACTGTGTCGTACTCATGAATATGTCCCCGACCGCGGCCCCATCCATGTCCCAAAGGACATTGTACATGCGGAACGTGTCGTCGATTTGGGGGGGGTAGTTGATGCCCTTCGGGGGAGCCACAGGCGCAAAATCGCTCCACGCGAAAGCCACCTCAAGTATCACACCACAACTGGTCTGGGTGGCGGCGAACTGCGTGTTACTCATGGGATAGACATCGCCTGGCCAGCCCGAGGTCCAACTCATCCAGGTCGCTCCTGCGACACCATCGGGATCAAGACCCACCCACAGCGGGACGTACGGACATTCCGCGCGCGCGTTGTCATTGCCTTCGGTAGGATTGGCGCCGTTGGACGTGTCGTTCATATTGATCCACATGTCCACGCTCATGCTGCCCGCACCCTCGTCACCAGCGACACCAAACACAAGGTCCTCGTCGGCGATCTCGTACAGCACATACAGATTGTCCGCATCCCAGCAGAAGAACGCCCGCATCGAGTAATCCACATCGCTATCGACGTTCTCGACGTACGGCGCCTCCGACGCGATGCTCGCCTGGTTGACGACCTGCGGCACGGCAGGATATTCGCCTGCGCTCTTGACGCCATCGACGACCGGAGGCGTCGTTACCTGGTACACATCCGTTTGCCACGAATCCGCTGCGCCCCAGGCTGTTGCCGCCCCAAGGACGAGCATGACTGCGACCATACCTATTCCATATTTCATCATCGTTCCTTCCCTCCCTCTTCGTTGAGTGTTTAACGCCTCTAAGTCAAATCCAACTAGTTCTAAACTCAGCCTC
>JAACEL010000286.1 GCA_011682535.1 Nitrospiraceae bacterium
TGAATCCCGAATGGGGAGGCGTGCTGTACGCGAGTCTGCTGCTTCGTTCAGGGCGGCAAGCGGCAGCGCTGCCCATGCTGGCAGCCCTCCGAGATCGCTTCCCTGATTCAGCGCTTGTCCGTACGCACCTGGCCTGTGCCCTGCTTATGGCTGGAGAACCAGGCAAGGCCGAGACGGAGCTGAAAACCATCGCCGAGGACCCGCAGAGCGAATCGGTGGGCGCAAGCATCTTGAGGGTAGAAGCCTTGGCCGCCCAAGGCAGGATTGGCGAAGTGATCGATCAACTGGAAACACTCGATACGCCGAGTCCCGAACAGAACATGGTCCTGGCGCACGCATTGGTCCGCGGAGACCGTACGGAGGAGGGTGATTCCCTGATTCGCGAAGCCCTGGTGCTTAACCCCTCTTCAGGATGGGCCCGTTTTCTGCTCGGATCACGCCTCCTCATGGGGGGGCAGCACGCTGAGGCCGCTGCGTCTCTACAACTCGCCGCCAACGCGTTGCCGTGGGAACCCGTGGTGATGCGCGACTTGGCGGTCGCCCGGGGCCTCGTGATGGCGCTGTCCTCGCACCCCGAAGGCGACGCCCCGGGGGAGACGACAGCAGCTCAAGCCCCAACGCCCGTAGCTGAGTCTACAGATGACTGGCAGGCGTTGTGGCGGCAGGCCGCCCTCCGTCGGCTTCTCAAAGACCGAGCACGCTTCATGGCGGAGGGAGGAGATCATCTAAGGGAAACGCTGGTCCTTGCGGCGTATTTTCGCGGCAACGGCGCACTAGCTGAAGAACTGGCCGAGGAACTCCCGGCGGATTCGCCCTTGAATGCCTATCGCGAGGCGTTGCTTGATCGAGATCCGCAGAAGGCCTTTGATGCGCTCGAGCCGTGGAGCAGCCAGGAAGGCCATCTCCAGATACTTGCAATGAATGCCGTTGGGTACGCAGTGGCTCTCGCCGGCGCTCGAGGACAGGCCGCCAAGATTCTCTCTGCGTGTTGGGAACGCCATCCAGACAACGGCGTAAGCCTGTTCAATCTGGCCCGGATCTTCCGCACAGCCAACATGCCCAAATTTGCAGCACAGGCCCTCCGGAGGCTGACAGCAGCCTTTCCCGAGAACATGGAGACCCATGTCCTGCTTTTCCAGGTGCTTCGCGAAGCCGGCATGCAGCAAGAGGCACGGCAAGCCGCGGAGGCCATGTACGCGCTTTTCCCCCAATCACGCGAGGCAACTCTGGCTCTTTGTGGGATATATGTGGACTTCAAACAACTCGAGCAGGCAAGACGCGTTGTGGAAGCGTACCTTGTGTCCCATCCCGACGACCCCGAAATGCGGTTGACACTGGCTTCCGTTCTGTTTCGTGAAGATCGCGTGGGCGAAGCATTGAAGGTTCTTGACGAGACGACTTCGCCGGGGAACATCGCTCCGGGGATTACAACGCTGACAGCCTTGAGCCATGCGGCCATGGACAATTGGCAGCGCGTCATTGACGTGGCGGGATCAAGTGACCCGAAATCCATGTCCCTTCCTGCACGTTTCATCCTCGTCGCCGCCTACACAAAGATGGGTCAGAAGGACGAGGCTGCGGCCGTCTTGACGCGGGCGGATGAAGAGGCGCCGTTCGGAGGCCGCGTGGGTGCGATCATCCTGAACGCCCTCAGCCGCTCCACCATAGTACTCACGGACGCCGAGGCCGCATTATCAAACGCCCTTGCGCCGAACGACCGCGCCCTCGTGGATTTCGCATCCGGAGCCGCGTATCAGGTGGCGAAGCTTCACGACGCAGCCTACCTGGCTTTCAGACGAGTCGATTCGGCGCTGCCTGGTGATGACTACCACCTGTTGACCTTCCTGTTTGCCAGTCTCCCCAACGTCACACGCATCAAGGAACTGGGGCAGGAAGCCCAGCTCATTGCGGAAAAACACGCCACGCGCCCGGGGGCATGGCTGGGATGCGCTGCGGTATACCGCAGAATTGAGGACGTCGGCAATGAACGCGCAGCCCTCGACAAGGCCGCTGAGGTCGGCCCTGACAACCCGGTGGTCTTCCTGCGGCGCGGCGATTTCTTCGCAGGCCAGAAAGATATCGGCACGGCCATCACAGAGTATCGCCGTCTACTGCAACTACGCCCTGACGACCCGGTGGGGAACAACAATCTCGCCTACCATCTGTTGCTGACAGGCGGAGACCTCACCGACGCGCTGAACGCCGCGCAACTTGCCGCAAAGGGTCTGCCGTACAACTCCCACGTCTTGCACACGTTGGGGGTGGCGCAGTTGCGCGCCGGGGACTTGGAGCAGAGCAAGGTGAACCTCACGTCGGCTCTCGAGCGACGGCCTGGAGATCCCTCACTCCTGCTCGACTATGGCCAGTTGCTGATCGCCCTTGGAGACGCGGAAAATGGCTACCGCCACATCGAAAGCGCGCTGAAATCCACAAGGATCCTGGGGTTGGATTTCGATCGGAGAGCAGAAGCAGAAGCCATCCTGGCCAAGACGCCCGTCCCCAAGCCAGCGCCAGAAGAAGCAACATCAGGCCCCGTCTAAGCACTTGCGTGTCATGTGGGATCTCCGATGAGGCTGTACCGCTTCTCGGCGTCATCTACTCCTGCACAACAGCGCTTGGCGCGCTGTCATTGATGGCTTGGCGTACGTGCCCAATTAGGACGGACGGATAGAAGGGCTTCCTGAGGAGTCCCAAACAGCCTCTAGACTCCACCTCAGAAGCCAGTGTCTTGCCCCCCTTACCCGACATGACAAGCGTCGGCAATTCCATGCCTTTGTCCTTCAAGGCATCGACGAGTTCCAAGCCCGAAAGCCCCGCCATGTTGACGTCCGTCAACAGGAGGTCAACCGGATCAAGAGCATTGCCTCCATTCACGAACAAGGCCAGTGCTTCTGCACCATCAGTTGCCGTCGTTACCTGAAACCCTTCACGAGACAGCATATGTGACACCAGCGAGCGGACGGCTTCGTCGTCGTCGACCACCAGAACGTGCTTGGCCCTCACCGAGCTCCCCTTCAGCATTTCACACCCCTTCACAGCAGGACTTCCGGAACGCTTCCCTCACCAGGAACGGAAACCGTAGCACTGGCTGTACGCAGCTTAGCCCTTCGGTTTCTGTACATAGCAGTTATAGCACGAATTATGCCAAGTCTTGGTTTTGCAGACTAACCCCCTGCAAAGTTATGACTTAGCTTATGTATCGAAGGCGGCGGCATGTTGACCGGCACCCGACAACGTTAGTCAGAGTTGACTAATGCTTACGCTGTCCGGCGTCTGGACCGACAACTCATTTGGGATTGATTCTGCGATGAGCCTCGCTTTCCCCCGGAATCAGCACAATCGCGCCTGTTTGGATCCTACCGTGGCGACAGGGGTGTAGTTGGGTGCCTAATCCCTTCTTTGTTTGCGCAACGTGCGATTCGGGGTCGGTTCCCGAGAGCGTGGGTTCTGCCTAGCGCATATGACACGTCCCGAGCCTTCAGACTCGCTTCCTTTTGCCATTACCATTCTCACGCCACCTCTTGCATTCTTGCGATGTATTCTGGTACCTTTTACGAAAAGGCGATCGAAGGAGGTTTCGTATGAATACGGTCAAGGTTTCGCCCAAGTTCCAGATCGTCATCCCCAAGAGCATCCGGCAACTGGCCGGGATTCGGCCGGGACAAAAGCTCGAAGTGTTCCGCGTTGGCAACATCATAGAATTGGCCCCGGTCAAGGACGTGAAAACGATGCGCGGCAGCTTGCCGGGGCTCAACACCGAAGTCGAACGCGCCGACCATGACCGCGCATGAATGTCGTGGATTCCTGCGGATGGCTCGAGTATTTCGCCGGCGGCCCCAACGCGGACTTCTTCGCGCCGCCACTGGAAGTCATGGACGGTTCGCTGTTGGTGCCAACGCTCTGCCTCTACGAAGTATTCAAGAACGTCCTTGGCCAGTTTGGCCGCGAACAGGCCGTCGAGAAGGTGGCCGTCATGCGCCAAGGGACCGTGGTCCCGCTCGACGACAATCTCGCCCTCGACGCAGCCTTGCTCAGCCATGATTTGAAACTGTCCATGGCCGACAGCGTCATCCTCGCCACAGCACGAAGCCGCAACGCTGTGCTCTGGACACAGGATGCCCATTTCGAGTGCGTTGATGGCGTTCGCTATTGCGCAAGCTGCCATCGCTGATTCTCCGGACCATTGGCGGGGATTCTCGGTCTTTGCACAGGAAGTCCTTGGCCCTCCTGGCCTTTACGGTGTCCTTGCTGAAATAGAGTTTCTTTGGCACTTCCACGTCCTCATAGTCTCCGCCAATCATGCGAAGAAGCCATTGGGCCGGTTACGCGCTTCCGGCACATGAATGCGGTGTGGGGGGAGAAGGCTGTGTCCCACAATTCCTTGATCGCATTCTCTCTCTTATCCGCGCCCATCCGTGTCATCCGCGGTCAGGTTACCCTCTTCGGTCACGTGAATCGGGTCTTCGAAATGTTGGCTGGCCAAAGGCACGGAGCGCTCGAGGTCGACCAAACCGACCGCTGGATTCGCCGCGAGGTCACGCATGACCTCATTGTGCTCTACCAGCCCGCGGCGATACGCTTCATCCAAGAGGCGCATATCTTCATCGGGCGCTCTGAAGGCCGAACTGAACAGGTGCGCCTGGGTGAGAAGCCAAACGTGGGCCCCCGCGCCCTCAGCAAGGTCTATGGCCTCGGCAAGGTTCCTCCGGTAGGCCTCCGTGCCATTCCTGTTCAGATTGGCCAGTGCTTCCTTGGCAGGTGGCATCGGATACTGTGATCGCGATTGCAGGGTGATCGGCGCAAGCAGGCCAAGTTTCCACCCAGCTATCAGGAACAGGTGAGAGCGAAAAGCCGTTCGGGCCAAGAGACCCGTTTCCAGCGGTTGGAGGGGCTTTCGGAAGTGTGCATAGTCCAAATCGAAGTCCACGTAGAATCGTGGCGTAACATCGTTGACACCGCTTTGTATCAACACGATGTCTGGTTCGAGCGGCAGGCCGTGCAGCTTGAGGTTCATCAGGATCTCGCGAGACGTGTACCCCCCCACTCCGAGGTTGAAGACCTCGACACGCTCCCAGGCCTCCGGTCGGAGGTCGTCGTTCAAGAACCGCTCGAGGGCGGCGGGATAGGTTGCGTCATTATCCACGACGCTCACGCCATAGGTTGTTGACCCGCCCAGGCAGATAACCCGTAACGTACCGTCAGTTTTCGGCGGGAACTCGCTATCACCACGGAAACCCGAAGCATTGTGCCGGGTAACCTGCAAACCGCCGGGAGCCCTGAACACGAATCCAGGCCTGAGCCGATAGGACAACGCGGAGTCCGGCACAAAACGGAGCCGGCTAACATCCCCCTGGGCGAGCTGGCCATAGCCGTTAAGGATCATGCGGAGGTCCGGGTTCTTGGAACGCGCGCCAATCACGCGAGCGGCCCCCTCGACCCCCCCGAGCAGCAGAATCAGAAACGCGAGGTAGGCCGGCACGCCCAGTGCCTTGAGCCAGAGACGAGTACCACAGACCGGTCCTCGACCCTCGTTCTGTTCCATCTCGGCACGGTTCATGGGTCAACTCTCAGTCAACCCCCTGTCAGGGATCCCCCAAGAAAACAGAAAACGCCCCCTTCCGGGCCTGGGAAATTGGCCTGGAAGAGGGATGAATGCTGAGCCTGACTAAGTCAGTCCTTGATACAGGGAACGCTACAACCGCTTCTTCCGTGCACGCGTGGCCACTAGGCCAACGAGCCCCATACCCAATAGCGCCATCGACGCCGGCTCCGGAACGGGGAATTCATTGGTGACGAACTCCCCAGTTGTCCTGCCCATCAGATTGTCGTTACCGCACTCTTCGGTGAAGTGGAAATACAGATCAGAATCTGCAAAAACATCGTTGCGACCGGCGAGCCAAGTCAAATCAAAGGACACCGAATTGACATCGTCATCAAGGAGACCGAGATTGGCATCGGTACCGCCGCCCAAACCTGTGTAGATGCCAGTACCAGTCGTGATCAAAAGTCCGCCGTCACTACGTCTCCAGGGGTTCGATTCCCCGTTTCCGACATCATAGTAGACGACTTGCGTTCTCGCTTCGCCAGGGACGTCTTTGCCAATGACTTTATAGACACTGTAGTCACGGGTACTCCAATCAACGTCTATAATGTAGTTGTACCCATACTCATCAGCATAGGTCCGCTGGGTAGCGTCAAGCGTTTGGGCGGCTGTCCCGTACAGTGGGGTATCCATGGAGATAAAGATATCGCCGGAGTCCCAACCGCTATTCCCGTTGACGAAGTCAAACCCACCTGACAACGTCAGAGTGCTGCTGGTGATGTTGCCGCTTCCATCAGTGGTATAGTCGGCGAACATCCCTTCCAGATCCCATCCCTGACCGGTCAGGCACCCGGGTTCGACTTCATTGTCTTCCCAAGGGGAGCCGGAATAAGGAGACCAGGTCTCATTCACATGCTCTAAGCCGTCTGAACTCCCGGACCCGTCCCAGATCGTGATATCCGTCGCGCCAGCCGTCCCTGCCACCAGGCAGACGCCCAGTACCACCATGAACACCTTCCCAAGTGGTGATGTTCTTTTCGTTCTCCCTCTCATCTCAAATCTCCTCTCCGTTGCCCCTATTTCTCATGGGAACCTATCGTTTGCTTGCCCTCACGCGTGCAACCCAATATGGTGAACACGATGTCATCCTTGTTTCGAACTCCCATAACCTAAAGCAAGTCTAGTGCCAACTT
>JAACEL010000287.1 GCA_011682535.1 Nitrospiraceae bacterium
GAATACTGGCAAGAACCCTGTGTCCGTTGGCTACTTTTCGGGCTGGATGGGATACTGCTGGGTGAGTAAGTAACGGGAAGACAGGAAGGAAAACCATGATCAATGAAACCGAAGCCGCCGCGGCGCGCGCGCGCACACTCAAGATGCTGGACGACGCCGGAATCGCGCTGACTGAAGACGAGCGCAACAACGTCGAATTGGTCGAGTTGGGCCTCGGCGAACTCGAGAAGACCGGCCTCGAGATCATCACCTACGTCAACACCGACCGCTACTGTGCCAAGGAAATCGTCCTGTTTCCCCGCCAGACGTGTCCCGAACACCGCCACCCCGACGTAGACGGTGCGCAAGGCAAGATGGAGACCTTCCGCTGCCGCTGGGGCAGAGTGTTCCTCTACGTGTCCGGCGAACCCGCCGCCCAGCCGCAGGCGAGTCCTCCCGAAGGCAGCGAAGCGCACTACACCGTCTTCCACGAGATCGTGCTCAGCCCCGGCGAGCAATACACCATCCCGTCCGATACGCTGCACTGGTTCCAGGGCGGGGCCGACGGCGCGATCGTATCCGAATTCTCCAGCACCAGCCGCGACGAGTCCGACATCTTCACCGATCCCCGCATCCAACGCCTGCCAGACTAGACTGGCGAAGCCCTATACCGCTTTTCTTTGCTTCTTTCTTTTCTCGCGAAAAGAAAGAAGATCAGTGCGCCAGCGTCTTGATGCTCTCGATGAGATAGTCGAGCCCCTCGCGCGTCAGGCGCGGATGGATGGGCAGCGTGACCAGGCGTTCGGCGGCGGCTTCGGCCACGGGGAACTGGCCCCGCTCGAACCCACGCTTGCGGAAAGCCTCCGTCCAGTTCAGTGGGTTGTAGTGCGTGCCGATCTTGATCCCCCGCTCGTGCAGCATGGCGTAGATGAAATCCTCCTTCGTCATGCCGTACACATCCGGATCGATCTCGACGGGGTACAGGTGGAACACATGCGTGCCGCCGGGGGCGGTGACCGGCAGTTTCAGGCCGGGTACGCCGCGCAGGCCCTCGGTGATGTACTTGGCGCATTCCACCCGCCGCGCGTTCAACGCGTCGAGCTTCGCCAACTGGATGCGCCCCACCGCCGCCTGGATGTCGGTCATACGGAAGTTGTAGCCCGCGTCGTCGAAATCCTGCCACCAGAAACGCTTGCCCATCGGTGTCTTCGCCTCATCCAGCCGGCAGTACTTCGTGCTCTCCCCGTACACCCGCGCGCAGTGCGAACGGTACAAGGCCACGCGTTCGAAGATGTCCGGATCGCTCGTGACCACCATGCCCCCTTCTCCGAGCGTCGACATGTTCTTCTGCTCGTGGAAGCTGAAGCACCCCGTCGCGCCCATCGAGCCCGCCTTGCGGCCCTTGTACTCCGCACCCACGGCATGGCACGCGTCCTCCACTACTGCGAAGCCGCGCGCGTCGGCCAGCGCCAGGATCGCATCCATGTCGCAGCACTGCCCATACAGATGTACCGGAATGACGGCCTTCGTTTGGGCACACACCTTTTTCGCCAGCTTTGCCGGGTCGAGGTTGTAGGTGTCGGGATCGATGTCCACGAAATCGACCTCCGCCCCCAGCGTCGCCGCGGCGGCCGCCGTGGCGATCCAGGTCAACGGCGTGGTCAACACCCGGTCGCCCGGTTTGACGTCAATCGCCACCAGCGACAGGAACAACGCCGCCGTGCCATTGCTGACTACCCGGGCATACTGCGTGCCGCAGTAGGCGGCGAATTCGCGTTCGAACGCCACGCACGCGTTGCCGCTCGTCGGGGCCTGGTTTTGGATTACCTCGATCGCGGCCTGCTCCTCTTCGGGGCCGTACTCGCTGCCGAACTTGCTCGCCAATTCGAATCGGATCGATGGTGAACTCACGCGGGTCCCTCCTTCTGAGTTGCCAGGATCAGCGCCAAGCCGTCGCCCAGCCCCCGCATCGGGGTTTTCAGCACGCGCTTGGCTTTGTCATTGCACAGCGACGCATCGCGCGGGCGCGGGGCGCGGTCCGGGATGTTGACCGGGTCTTTCGGTTCCACCCGCTCCGCCGGATAGCCCAGCTCCACCGCCAGACGCCTCACCATCTCGAACCGGTTCAGGATGTCGTTGCCCGCCAGTTGCAGATAGCCCGAATAGTCATTGTCCGCCAACTCCAGCAACGCCCGCGCCGCCGTCACGATGTCGAGGGGGCTGCGGATCTCCATGTCGGGCACCCCCAACGTCTCACCGCGTTCGAGTACCGGCAGCATACGCGACAGGAACGAGTTGCCCGCGCCCAACATCGGCAGGCCCATCACCAGCGACACGCGAACAACCACCCAACCGGCGTCCATCGCCGACACCGCCTGTTCCGCCATCACCTTCGTCTCGCCATACCAGTTGATCGGCGAGGTCGGATCCACCTCAGTGTACCGGCCCTTCTCGCCGTCATACACGTTATCCGTCGACATCGACACCAGCTTCGCGCCGGCCGCGCCGCACAGGTCCGCCAGTTCACGCGCTACACCCGTATTCACCCGCTCCGCCAGTTCCCGGTTCGCCTGGCAGAAGTCGATGTCGGCCGCCGCTGCTGCGTGGATCACCGCGTCGGGAGCCACTTCGCGGAACACCCGGCGCAGCTCCGCCGTATCCAGCAAGTCGAACGAGTGCCAGACCACGTTATCTTTTTCCAGCAATGGCGCGCCGCGCGTGAGGGCGTGCAGTTCCCAATGCTTGTCCGACTGGTGGACGATCCCACCCGCCACGAATCCCCCGCAACCCGTCACCATGAGCCGTTTCGCCATCACACTCTCCCGTATGCCGTGTCCGAAGCCTCTTGTGCGCAGGCATTATTCCAGAACCTTCCCCCGAAGGGAAGAACGAACCCACGCCGTGCCCCCACCGTGCAGGGCTGCCTTGACTTGCTGCGCCGCGGTCACCAGAATGGGGCGCGTCCACTCTGGTGTGAACGAGGAGAGAAACCATGCGGCATTGGTGCGTTCTTTTGACTACCCTAATCGCGGCCCCCACCTCGGCGTGGGGGGACGGCTTGCCGCTCCGGCCGCCCAAGAACGGCGGCGTGTACGTGGTCGCCCATCGCGGCGCGCACAATGGCATTCCCGAGAATTCACTGGCCGCCTACCAGAAGGCCATCGACCTCGGCTGCGATTTCATCGAGATCGACCTCCGCACCACCAAAGACGGAAAGTTCGTCAGTATGCACAATCGCGAGATCGACGCCTATATCGAAGGCGCCACCGGTCTCGTCGCGGAATTCACCCTCGCCGAACTCCGCGCGCTCGACATTGGTAAGCGTGTCGCACCGGAGTGGGAGGGAACCCGCATCCCGACCTTCGAGGAGATCCTCGATCTCTGCAAAGGAAAGATCGGCATCTACCTGGACCTCAAGAGCGGTCCCATCGAAGAACTCGCCGAATTGATCGAAGAGCGCGGCATGGAGCACGACGTGCTGTGGTACATCTCCTCCGGGCGCGTCAAGAAGCTGCGGGAGGTCTGTCCGGAGTGCATCGCAATGCCCGATCCCGGCGCCGAAAAGGGGTTGCCGCGGCTGTTGGAGCGCGTGAAGCCCCGCGTGGTCGCCGCCGTGTGGCGCCACTACTCCCCGTCGTTCGTGGAGAAGTGCCACGCCGCCGGAGCCATCGTCATCGTCGATGAGAGTGACCCCGATTGCTGGGAAGACGCCGTGGCTTGGGGGTCGGATGGCGTCCAGACCGATCACCCGGAAGCATTCATCGAGTTTCTGAAGCAGCGCGCGGGTTCGGCATCCGAGTAGCCGCGTGCAGTAGCGTAAGCCGCAGGGAGGACCACCGTGGAGTACACCCCGCGAATCGTTGACGCGTTCGCGTTCGCCTACGAACTGCACAAGAAGCAGGTGCGCAAGCAGTCGCACGTCCCCTATATCACCCATCTCATGGCCGCCGCCGCCACCGTGGGCGGACACGCGGGCGACGAGGATCAGTTCATCGCCGCGCTGTTGCACGATGCCGCGGAGGATCAGGGCGGCGCCGAAACCCTCAACCGGATCCGCGAACGCTTTGGCGATGCCGTGGCCGGATACGTGGCCGCGTGCAGCGACTCCTACGACGACCCAAGGCCCCCCTGGCACGAACGCAAAGGCCGCTTCCTCGAAGGTGTCGCCGATGCCGATCCCAAACTGAAACTCGTGGTCGCGGCCGACAAGCTCCACAACGCGCGCAGTATCGTCAGCGATTTGCATGAACGCGGCAACGACGTGTGGCGCATGTTCAAGGCCGGGCGCGAAAGCACGTTGTGGTACTACGGCGAGGTCGTGCGTGCCCTCGCCAAGGACTGGACGCATCCCGTCCTGCGCGAGTTGGGCGATGCGGTCGATCTCATGCAGCGAGTGGCCAGCGAACTGGGAGCAGAAGAATGACGCATCACTCCATCTACTGCTCGATCTCGCCATTCGCTGGTACGCCACGGACTACCCGGAGAGGTTCGCCGTCTCCGTCCAGCGTCGGCAGTGCTATAATGGATTTGTCGATGCGGCACAGGCCGCAAACCGGCGGGAGTCACGCGCAATGGCCGTGAAATACGTTCGAGACGATGGGCATGAGCACGGAATAGTATCCGCGCCCGGCGGGATGCTGCGCCGGATCGGGCGCGCGGGTCCCAAGCGGCGCTTAATTATTATCTACATGGGCGTCGCCGGGTTCGCCGTACTCCTCATCCTGACCCAGGTGGGAAGCAACCAGACCCCGTTAAGGGGAAGTCCCATCGAGACCGGCGAGGGCATTATCCTTTCCAAGAGCGTCGAAGACGGGGCCTACACCCTCTCCATCCAGGTGCTGCTCGATGATGGTGAACGCCCCGAGGGCATTGCGGTCACGGACGAGGAAACCTGGAACCGCCTCGCCGTCGGCGACCGCATAGGCCTTCGATTCCAGCGCAACCGTTCAGGATCCCGCGTGCGCATCCATCAAACGGGTGTGGTTGCGCTCAACCGCTGAATTCCGTAGACTCTCGCTGAAAACAGCGGCCCGGGATGGCCCGGGCCCGTGACGATAGCCATCGACCGGAGACATCTCATCATGCGACAAAAAGCAGCCCTCGCGTTCGCCGTGGCGTTGTGCGCGCTGAGTGTTTACGCGCAGCAACCCGAATTGCGGACCCCAGAGCTGATCCTTGATCCCGCGGTCCAGTTGGTCGACCAGGAAGGCGCCGGCAAGCTGTTCCAGATCGGCGAACACACGGTCTGCGTGATGGAGGGTACACCCGAGGAAATGGGCTTCCAGCACGGGCGTCTGCTCGCCCCGAAGATCCAGCACATCATGAAAGTGGGCTACACGGTGAAAGCCCTGTACGACAAGGGATACACCCCTGAGTACATCAACGCCCAATCCGCCCGAATGGAGCGCCACTTCCCGCCTGAGTACGTCGCCGAACTGAAAGGCGTCCTCAAAGGGTGCCAGGCGGCCGGTTTCGACGATATCACCTACGAAGAAATCCGCACCGGCGTCACCATGGCCGAGATCATGCACCATGGCCCAGACGCGCCCCCCGCGTGCTCCAATTTCGCCGCTTGGGGCCAATGGACCACCGATGGCCGCCTGCTCCACGGACGCAACCTGGACTGGGACATCAAGAGTGGCGCACAGGACGACGCCGCGATCCTCGTGTGGCGGCCCAAGGGCGGCACACCGTTCATGATGGTGGGCTGGGCGGGCAGCATCGGCAGCGTGAGCGGTATGAGCGCCAAGGGCATCACGATCGGCGAGATGACTTCTTCCAGTACCGACGAAACATTCGACGGGTTGCCTCTGTTTCTGATCATGAGACGCATTGTGGAGAAGGCCGATACCCTTGAACAGGCCGTGGCCATCATGCAAGCCGGACCCCGCACCATCGGCTGGAACTTCATCATCGGCGACGCGAAGATCCCCGATGGCCGTGCGTTGGAGGTGGACGCCGTGGACTGCGCCGTGTTCGCGCCCATGGACCCCAACGAGGGCCCCCAGACCGGGCACTGGGCCATGGCCGACGCCGTCCGCCGAACCAATCACCCGATTGGGCTGGTGCACATCCGCAAGCTTGTCAAGCAGTACGGCGCCAAATACGGCCTTGATCCGAACAACATCGAGGCGGCCATACCGCTGTTGAAACTGCAAAATACTTGGCAGCGCTACGACTGGCTTGGTAAACAGATCCAGGCGCGGCCCGGCAAAATGGACATCCCTGAGGCGCTCCAGTTGTTGGCCAACGGCCCCGTCTACTGCGACGCCACGCTACATTCGTGGGTATTCGACCCAGCCAACCAGGTGGCCTATGTGGCCAACGCGGGCGCCAATCCCCCCACGACGGCGACCGACCGCGCTTTTACAAAGATCGACCTCGCCGACTGGTTTAAGTAGAACCCGAAGTACAAAGGAGTAGAGTACGCATCATGGGATTGAATCCCGAGGAAATGAGGGCTGTGTTCGAGCGGACCACCGTGGTTCGCCGGCCGACCTACGGCATCATCTCCGGCTACCACGAGTTGCCCTACGTATGCCTGGGCGCCTCGTGCGAAGATGGCTGTTCGACTACACGTGTCAGCGGCAAAGTCCACGTGTCGCCTCAGTTTCTCATCCGTCCGTCCCACTACGCCTCCACCTACGACGAGATCTTCGGTTCCGAAAACGTCGACAAGGCCTTGGCGGGGCGCATCTTTGGCTTCCTGGGATTCCGCTCCAAACCCGTCGAGTGCAAATC
>JAACEL010000288.1 GCA_011682535.1 Nitrospiraceae bacterium
ATCTTCATCGGCGTGGCGTGTGCCTTGCTGGGCATGTTCTATGCCGAGAGCGGCCTGCTCCTCGACAACGCCATTGACGCGCTCATCGGCGTGGTGGCGGGTGGCGGAGTGCTCTATCTGCTGGACAAAATCGCGCTGCTGGTTTTCAAGAAACGCGGGATGGGCTTCGGAGACGTGAAGCTCTTGGCCATGTTCGGCGCGTTTTTCGGCTGGCAGGGGGTGATCTTTATCCTGATGGGCGCGTCGCTGATCGGGAGTGTCGCGGGTGTGGCGATGCTATTGCTGCAATCGCGGCGGGCGCCGGCTGAGGAAGGCGAAAAAACGAGGACCGCTGAGGAGACCGCGAAGGACGACGACGAGCCGGTTCCTGAGGGCAACTACCTTCCGTTTGGGCCCTATCTCGTGGTGGCGGGCCTGATCTTCCTGTTCTTTGGACAAAGCTTGATCAGCATGTACCTCGGTCTGATGAGCGTCCCAGAGCCCACCACCATCCTGCCCCTGCAATGACGCCCCTAAAGCATACCGCTTCCGCAGGCGGCGGTAAGGACATTCCCAGCGACATCGTGCGGATCTCCTTGCCGACCCCTTTTCCCGTTGGTCCCGTCAACGCGTTCCTGATCAAGACGGACCCGCCCATCCTGGTCGATACAGGGCCTCGGACCGACGAAGCGTACGAGAAACTCGTTGCCCGCCTGAACGATGCCGGGGTGCGCGTGGCCGACCTCGGCCAGATCCTGGTCACTCACGGCCATCTCGACCACATAGGGCTACTGCGCCGCTTGGTGGGGGAATCGGGCGCGCAGACTTACGCGCACCCGTTTGTGGTCGATCAGTTCGCCGACTTCGAACGCAGCGCGCGCGCGAGTGAGGCGTTCTTTGAGCGTGTCATGCGCCGGCTGGGCGTACCGGAAGAATTGCTGCGCGCGGCGCTGTCGGAGCGGTCGCGGGCGCACACTTTCGCCGAAGAGGTGGCCATTGACCACGCCATTGAAGAGGGGGACACGGTGGCGGGCCTTGAGGTGCTATACGTGCCGGGACACTCGACTACGGATCTCCTGTTCGTCGATCGGACGAGACGCGCGGTGTTCCTTGGGGACCACCTGCTCAAGACCATCACGCCCAATCCGCTGATCCGGCGGCCCGCGAAGGGGACGATGCGGCCCCAAAGCCTCGTCGAATATGAGGCTTCTCTGCGGCGCACGCGCGAGCTGGACGTCGACGTGTGCTATCCGGGCCACGGCGGGCCGTTCAACGGCCAGCGCCAGGTCGTTGAACGCCTCTTGGCGCGTCTGGAACGGCGCACGGAGGAAGTCCATGCCCTGTTGGATGAGCACGCGGTGTCTCCCTACGAACTGGCCATGCGGATGTTCCCCAAGACTAACGTGAAGATCCTTCACTTCGCGCTGAGCGCGGCCGTGGGGCATCTCGAGGTTCTTGAACAACGGGGGATGGCCCTGAGCGAGGAGCGTGAGGGGGCGCTATACTATCGCGCGTCGAAACGAACCGGAGGAGAAGGATTTTGAAACTGGACAACGTGGGTTTGCTGCGATTCCACGAGGGCTTCTTCGAACGTGTGTGGGGCGGCTCAAAACTCCGGATCCTGTACGGCAAAGACACGCCCGACAAACCCATTGGCGAATCGTGGGTGATCTCCGACCACTCCAGTCACGAGAGCGTGGTCTCCGAAGGACCGTACGCGGGCCAGACGCTTCGGCAGTTGCTGGAAGCGAACGCAGACGCCATCCTTGGCTCTCGTCCGACGCTCACCGTCCACGGCCGCTTCCCGCTGCTGCTGAAGATCCTCGATGCGGCGGACGTTTTGTCCGTCCAGGTCCACCCCGACGACGAAGCCGCGAAACGCCTGGGTGAGCCGGACGTGGGCAAGACGGAGATGTGGCATGTACTCCAGGCCGATCTGGGCAGCGAACTTATCTGCGGGCTGGAGCCATCGGTGACGGCGGCCTCGCTTGCCAGCGCCATCGACGACGGCTCGATCGAAGCGCAGATGGCGCGTTTTCCCGCGACCGAAGGCACGTCGCTGTTCGTCCCGGCGGGGACGGTGCATGCAATCTGTGGGGGGAGCGTGCTGGCCGAGATTCAGCAGAATAGCGACCTGACCTACCGCTTGTATGATTGGGGGCGCGTGGGTACGGACGGCAAACCGCGCGAACTGCACGTGGAGAAGGCCATGGCGGTGACCCACTTCGGCAAACCGTCTCCCGGACCGACAGAGCCACTACGGCATGAGCGTCACGGCATCCCTTGCGCCGTGCTGGCGGCATGCCGCGATTTCGCGGCGGAGTTGTACGAGATGTGCGGCGCCATCACGCGCACGACCGGGGGCGAATCCTTCCACATCCTGTTGGCCAAGAGCGGAACCATCACGGTCGCGGCAGCCGGAAGCGAGACGACACTCTCCCCGGGTGAGGCCGTGCTCGTGCCCGGATGCCTGGATGCGTATTCGGCCAGTGGGGAGGGTGCGTTGCTCGATTACTACGTCGCCGGCCTGGAAGCCGACATTGCGGCGCCCTTGTTGGCGGCAGGCCATCCCGAGGCCAGCCTCGCCCGGTACGCGCTGGCGTAGCCCGCCGGACTCGACGCACTACATCGCGCGAAGACGTTAATTCGAGGCGTTTGCTCCGTGCAATGCCCAGTAGCGGCGGTCGAGGGCGTAGATGTCGACGGGGACGTCGTCGGGATGGTCGGCGGGCAATACCCCGTAGCGTTTCATCTCGCGCAGGTAACCCTTTCGCGGCACGAAGCCGGGCATGTCGAAACGTTTGATCTCGTCGAGACGGCGCTGAGTGGCTTGAATGGCGGCGAGCAGGGTTTGGTAGTCCGGATCGGACGTTTCGGCGAAGACGGGCCTGGGCTTCATGGCGGACTTGGGCTCCTCCGGCTTTGTCAGGCAAATGCCGTAGCCTCCAGCGGCTCTTGCGAGTGGCGCCAGCAGTTGCAGCGAGTGCTCGGGCCGCGAGAGGTTGTAGAGGATGTGGCGGGAGAACCGCAGCTTCGGACTGTCGTATTGGATTGCCCAAGGGGGCATGCCCATGTTGTCGGTAGGGCTCGATGGGAGGGCCGTCTTCTCCTTGTGGCAGGCGCTGCATCGGCTCCGGAGCACACGCCGGGCCTTCTTCATTACCGGCCATTTCAGGTCGCCGCGGTCGATGACGTTTTGCTCGTATCCGCCGATCATCCCCGAGCCCAGTCCCGCGTAGGTGCCCAGGTAGGGCGCGCCGGTTTCGATCCACAGCCGGACGACCCTCTCTTCGCGTTCGGACAGCGCGACGCCGTGATGTCCCCGGCGTATCTTCTTCATCAGTTCACTCGCGGAACTGCCCAGCGCGCGCGGCGCGTAATTGCTGCGGGGCAGGTTGCGTCCGTCGGCCAGTTGGCGGCGGGCGCTCAGCATGAAGTAGCTGTGGGAATAGAGCGGCCCGCGGTCTCCGGCAAGAATGACGCCGCCCGAGCGCGGTCCGCCTTGGTTCGTTTCGACATAGCCGTGACAGGCCACGCAGTGTTTGTTCAGAATCGGTTGAATGTCCCGTGGGAAGTCGAACACATCCGGGACATCTGGAATCGGTTCGATGGTGTCCGGGGGGCGTGCCGTGGCCGTCAGGGCGGCGGGGGGGATGATGGCGCCAGTGCGGGGCTCGTGGCATCCCACACAACTCGTCACTTCGCCCGGCATCACGCTGAGAAAGCTTTGCATGCGTTTGACGGCCATGTCGTTCTCGTCCAGCGCCACCAGGAACAAACTCCGCAACGCAGGCACTTCGAAATGGGCGGAGCCGTCCTCGTCGACGGGTACCGTTCCCAGGGCGCGTTCGAGGGTGAAGGTTCCGCCATAACTCAGCGGCTCCATGCCGCCGGTGAAGTTGATCGGCTTCGGCAGGGATTCCACGACAAGCAGCTTCTTGATCGTCCCGCGCTCGACGCCATCCATGTTGCGCCCTTTGTAGACGTCCGCAAGCACGAGGCGGCCGGTTTGTGCCTGGGGTTTGGTTCGCGGGGGGATCACGTGCTCGCGGGCCCGCGTCAGCAGGGGACGCGGTTCATGGCATTTCAGTCCAGCCTCCTGGTCGGCTTGCGGGAGCGTGAAGATCGTGTTGAGGAACCCGCGGCCGTTCAGCAATACGAGTTGGGCGCCCCTGGCAGCGAGGAACAGATCTTCGGAGAAGGGCCAGGGGTCGCGAAGGTCGGCGGCCGAGTGGATTGTGGTGGCGGAGTCGCGCGCGTCGGGTCCGGCACGCGGGTCAACGATCGCCAACGCGCCTTCGTGATCGTGGCGTCCGTGGCCGGGCGAGAAGATGGCCGCCACTTTCCCAGTTCCGGGAATGGGTTTTGCGTCGATCATCACGATGCCCGGCCGCTGGTTGCCGTAGTAGACCATTTGCCCCGTGCCGTCGGGGTTCATCGTCCAGAGGTGGTGATAGTGCACCTGGCTTCGGTCGATGTACTCCCAGCGCTGATAGAGAATGCGGCCGTCAGGGAGTGGCCAGGGCGTGTTGTCGTGCTCGATGTTGGCGGAGACGGGATGGATGCCGCCCCCGTCGGCGTCGCATCGATGAATATTGGCCACCTGCGTAAGCCAGCAATTTACCCAGCGCTTGCAGCGTGTGGAACAGAACAGGATATCGCCGTCGGGCAGATAGGTCGGCTCGATGTCGTCGGCATCTCCGTCGGTCAACTGGCGAAGGCCGGTTCCGTCAATGTTGATTTCGTAGAGATGGAAGTGGGTATCGCCGGCCTTGAGGTAGGAGAACAGGATCTTCTTGCCGTCGTAGTGCACTTGCGGGTCGCGCACGCTCCCCTGGGGGGCGTCCAGCAGTGTATGGAGATCCCCGGAGCGCAGGTTGAGCCGGTAGAGCTTTCCGCCCAAGCCGTAGGTGAGGCGAGTGGTATCGGCGGCGTAGTAGCTGAAGTTGGCGTACCAATGAGCGTCCTTACCGTCCTGGCGCGCGGCGAACACAATGTCGTCGACATTCGCCAGGGACCCCTCAAGTGCTGCGCCCACGATGTCGGGAACCTCGAAGCGAACACGTTCGGTTCCAAGATGGACGAAGTCGTAGATGACCCAGCTTCCGTCATCCAGCGTGATGGCCAGCGTGTTGTCACCCGCCACAACTACGCCCTCGGGGATGTCGAAGTATAGGGTCGAGATCGTGCCACCGCCTTCGGTCGGGTTGTGGGCCAACCGGTCGTCGCCAGGGGTGGGGCGTTGTCCCGGGAAGCCCGTCCCGTTGACATTCACCGACACGAGGGAGGGCGTGAAGGACTCCGCCAGCCCCACACTGAGTACCAGGGGTGAAGGGGGCGGTGAGTTCACACGGAAGCGAACCGTGAAGGGGTGGGCCTTAGCGCCCGCCCAGCCATCCGCAGTGCTGGGATGAATGTAGGGCCAGGCCGTTGGCTTGTCCTCAGCAGCATCGAAGACGATCGGGTTGGGGTAGCGCTGTTGGTATCCTGTGAAGGTGGCCCTGATGAGGCCGAACTCAGCACACGACGCGTCCACTTGCCCGATCTGAAAAACCGTGCCGCCCATAGCGGCGCTATTCAGGAAGAGAGACAGCGCCACGGCAACGAACAGGCGCCATCTCTTGCATGCAGGGGAGCCATTCATCAGAGAACCGCCTTGCGTTAGGTGATGGTAGCATCGTAGCGAAGGCTTTGCACGCTGTCAAACTGTCTGCCAGAGCCCAAATCGTCGGATAACTTCGCCATGGCGCGCGGAGCAAGCTCAGCCTCGCCGGCAACTCGAGAGCGGCTTTCACCCACTGGGTGATGGCGTGGCTGAGCGTATCTCGCGCGTACCCAAGCTCTTCGGGCGCGCCACAATACGCTACCCGGCGTTCGGGGCCAGAGCGGCCCCCGCAAGAGGGTTATCTTCGGCCCGCGATGAGCAGCATGCGCACGAGCTGCATGATGGCCATGGCGGCGGCGGCTACGTAGGTCATCGCGGCGGCCGTCAGTACCTTCTGGGCTCCTTTCAACTCGTCGGGTTGGAGATAGTTGCTTCCGGAGAGGGCCTTGAGTGCGCGGCTGCTGGCGTTGAACTCGACCGGCAGTGTCAGCACGGTGAAGAACACCGACAGCGAGAACATGAAGATCGCGGCCTGCATCATCAGCGGACTCAGGCCGGTGCGGAAGAACAGGCCGATGAAGAAAAGCGGGAAGGCCAGCGTGGAGCCGATCGAGCAGACCGGGTAGATAAGGTTGCGCAGCGTGAGGGGGGAGTACATTTTCGCATGTTGGACCGCGTGGCCCACTTCGTGGGCGGCGATGCCCAGCGCGGCCACGCTACGGCCGTAGTACACATTCTCCGAGAGCCGCAAGGTACGCGTACGCGGATCGTAGTGGTCTGTCAGATTCCCGCCGATGCACTCGATGCCCACGCCCTGGCCGCCCCCGCCGCCATACAGGCTGTGGGAATCGGCGATTCCGTTGTCGCGCAGGATAAGTTGGGCCACGTCGGCGCCTGTCAACCCCGCGCGGTTATCCACCTTCGAGTACTTTGCATACGTCGATTTGACCTTGAACTGCGCCCACAGCGCCAGTAACAGCGCCGGCACGATCAGTATCATGGTTCCATCGAAGAAGAAGAACGGCATACCTTGACCTCCTTGTGACTTTCCTGGCCCGGATATCTCACCGGCTTTCTGCTGCGCGTGCGAATCTCACGCCATCTCAGGCACTTGCCTTGGCCGCC
>JAACEL010000032.1 GCA_011682535.1 Nitrospiraceae bacterium
AACGCTGAGGGATCCCCATGTGGAAAGTTGACCATTTCGCCTTCGAGGTCGCCGACCTCGACACCGCCATCCGGTTCTACACCGAGACCCTCGGTATGACGCTGATGTTCCGCGAAGTCGACGAGGAACACGGTGAAGCCTTCGCGTTCCTGGAACTCGAAGGGGGGAATCTTGAACTACTCCAGGTGTTGGACGGCGGCGCGCCGCCGCATGAAGTGGCGCGGTCGTTTTCGCCCCACCTCGCCCTCACGGCCGGCGACCTCGACGCCCTGATCGCAACCCTGGAAACCAACGGCGTCCCCATCGGCAAGGGCCCCCTCGAGATCGAAGGCAGCGTGCGCTGGCTCTACATTGCCGATCCCGACAACAACGTCATCGAGTTCGTGCAATGGCTCAAATGAGGGAGGCGGCGTAGCCGCTCCTCACTTCAGACCCAGCACGTCCTGCATGTCGTAGACGCCCGGAGCCGCCTCCACGGCATACCGTGCCGCGCGCAGCGCCCCCCGTGCGAAGTTGTCGCGATTGTGCGCCTTGTGCGTCAGTTCGATTCGCTCGCCCGCGCCGAAGAAACTCACCGTGTGTTCACCGACCACATCGCCCCCGCGGATCGCATGCATCCCGATCTCCGCCTCCGGCCGCGCCCCCACCATGCCCTCGCGGCCATGCCGGGCGTCGCGCTCGTACGACAACCCCAGCGCATCCGCCGCGCACTGTCCCAGCCGAACCGCCGTCCCGCTCGGACTGTCCTTCTTCTTGTTGTGATGGACCTCTGTGATCTCCACGTTGTACTGGAGCCCCAGAATCGCCGCCACCTCGCTCGTCAGTTTGAACAGAAGATTCACACCCACGCTCATATTCGGCGCATACACAATGGCCGTTTCCGCCGCCAACCCGCGCAGGGAGGCCTCCTGCTCCTTCGTCAGCCCCGTGGTCCCGATCACGGCCGGCTTGCCCGCCTCGGACGCCAGCCGCACGTTCCCCACGCACGCATCCGCAACCGTGAAATCGATCAGCACGTCCGATTTCGCGATCTCCGCCCCTGCGTCCGACGACACCACCACCGTCGCTGAGCGCTCGCCCTCGCCTACGCTCAACTGCGTTCCCCCAAGCGTCGGCAAATCGAAAGCCCCGCCGATTTCCAACCCATCCTCAGCCGCCGCCAAGTCCAGAATACGCCGCCCCATTCGTCCACACGCCCCTGCCACGCAGATCTTCATTGTCGCGGTTCTCCACATTCGCCCAATCGCCAAGACCCCCAATTATACACGGTTACCACAGGTCGCGACACACGCGCCGCCCGTGCACTGCAGATTAGGCGCTGGCAAGCCAGCGCACAATGTGCTTACGCGCCGCTTGCGGCGCACATTGTGCCTCAAGAGCCCGGCATCAGCCGGGATCGACGACCAGCACCTTCGGCAACGTTTCCCCACTGACGCCCACCGGCGTCGACCCGTGTTTTACCGACGACCCCCAAGCCTCGTGCCGGATTCGCTCCGGCGTGCTGATCCAGATGATGTTCCCCTCGACGCTGTAATCCAGGTTGAGTTGGCGCAGCATCACGTCGAGCGTGGCGGAGAGTGGAACGTCCTTGAGCCTGAGGTCATGCACGTAGCCGTCTGTGACCACACCCGGCCGGGGGTCCGTGACCGTGCCCGGCGCGTCCTCCGAGCCCAGACGCCGGACCGGCTGGCGCGGCTGGCGTGCGGTTTGTCCCGCGGTTATCGTCGGCATACGCGCGGCCATAGCGGCGGGCCGGGAAGGTGCAGGCGCCATTGGCCTCGGCTCAACCGTCGCGGCGACGGGTTCCGGCATTGAAGCGCCGCCGCCGCCCAAGGGCGCGACGGGTGCTGGGCCTCGGGCGGAAGTGGGGGAGGAGGTCCCCTCATCAGAGGGGGTCCCCTCATCGGAGGGGGGCGCTTCATTCGTGGGGTTCGCGGCATCGGCAACCACCGTCTCGGCAGAGCCCGCCTGCCGCTCGGTTTGTCCCGTGGCCGCTTCCCCCAGCGGTTCCAGATCTGCTGTCCTGGGTCGAACTTGAAGCCGAGGCTGACCTTGGGGCCGTCAAGCGCGGAATCGAGGGCGCCGGCGGCACGATTGTCACTTTGGCGCCGGAGAGCCGCTTGCTGGTGCGATGGCCGGCGGCAGGCCCCAAGTCCTTCACCGTGGACGGCGTCACCGCGTGTTCCGGCAGCCTCCCCGACACCGTCGGCCGACCCGCTGCCCCCGGTCGACGCGCCCCTCGGTTGGAAACGGCGCGTCGCCAAGTCGCGGCTCCGGCTTAACGAGGTCTGTACACGCGTCACCCACGTCAACCCAACGAACTCGCCCTCGAGCGCGCCCTGCTCGACGGCAAGGTCACCCGCCCCAGCGCCGTGGATAACACCATCTCGCAGTATTTTCCCTACATCGGCAATCAGTTGAAGACGAAACCCGAGACCTCGACCCGGCAATCCCCGGGATCCAGAATCCATTCGACCCCAATAACGCCGACACCACCGGCGACAACGGCGATCTGTCCCCCGACGGCACGCCCGACGGCCTCAACGACTGGGACGGCGACGGTATGACCAACGCCGAAGAGTTTCAATGGGGGTTTAGTCCCCTCGACGCCACAAGCCACGGCCATCTGCCACTTGCGCCTGTGGCCGCATGGGTTCTCGCCCTCCTCCTCCTCGCCGAAGGAGTAAGGCGCCGCAGGCGCACCTTGCACATACCCATCCCAGACTGACCAGGTCTGACTCGAATTCTGCACGGGCCTCCCCTGGCGTGCGCGAAGCGCTTTCCGCTTTTCTTTGCTTCTTTCTTTTCCCGAGAAAAGGAAAGAAGGGTGTGTGCGGTTATTTTGCGATGTTCGGGGCTATCGGGTACACTGAGATCCCTGCGCTGGCGGGGTGGCCGACGTGTGTCTGGGAGGACTGTTCTCATGCGGGTAGACAGGCTGTGGTTGTGCATTGCGATTTTGACCGCGAGCGGATGGGCGATAGCGGCTCCGGTGATCTACGTGGGGACGGACGCCTCCGCCCTCGAGCGCTTTGCCGCCTCGGAACTGCAACGTTATTGTTATGCCGTGGACGGCAAGCTGCTGGCGATTGAAAACGCGATGGGCGTGCAGTCGTCGGCCACGGGATTTGTCCTGGGTACGCCCGGCACGCTGCCCCGCGTGGGCGAAGATTGGCCGTTCGGACTCGACGAACCCGCTGCCGAAGGTTACGTCCTCCACACCATTTCCGATGGCGGCCGCAAGCTGATCGTCGTTGCCGCGCCTACCCCCGCCGGCGTTCAGAACGGTGTCTACGGCCTCCTCGAACGATTCGGATTCGGGTTTTATCTCGGCGGCGACACGCTGCCCGCCAAGCTGCCCAGCATCGCCGGCGCCGTCTCCGAAGGCATCCACCTCTCGCAGTCTCCCGCGTTCAGCGTGCGCGGTTCCCTCCCCTGGTACAACTTCTTCAATAGCCCGACCGCCTGGGAACTGGCCGATCACAAGGCCTTCATCGACCAACTCGCCAAAATGCGCTGCAACTTCGTCGGATTTCATGCCTACGACACTGAGCCCTTTGCCGCGTACGAATTCGGCGACGCGCTCGTTGGCGGCGAACCCCTCGTCAACACCTCCAAGCCAACGTGGGGGACTCGCCCCATGGCGACCGGCGATTTCCTTGCCGGCACCGGCCAGTTCTTCGCACGCGACTACTTCGGCGCCGCCAGTTCGCATATGGACAACCGCGTCCAGTCCATTGCGGCCGCCAAGGACGTACTCCGCCAGTCCCTGCGCTACGCCAAAGACCGCGGCATGCAGGTTTGCCTCGGTTTCGAGCTGCGTGGCGATCCCTTCGACCCCGACACCCAGAGCCGGTTTGAGGCCCGCCTGAAATCCCTGTTGCAGGATTACCCGATGCTCGACTACGTCTGGCTCTGGGAGCCCGAGGCCATGGCCGTGTCACCCGGCGGCGAGCCGGCCGCCCGCACCCCTTGGCACACCGCCACCGAACGCTGGAGCGAAGCCTTCGCCGATGTGCCCGAAGCCGACCGCCGCGCCGAGGCCGTCCGTCTGTCGCTGTTCGCGTGGCAAGCCCGCCGTGTCATGGAAGCCGTCCGCCCCGATGTCGATCTCGTCCTCAGCGGGTGGGGCGGAGACCAGTGGCTTCACTATTCCGACTTCTTCCCCGGCATGGACCAGATCCTGCCCGAAGACGTCGTCTTCTCGGCCCTCGACAACATCAGAGTCACCCCCACGGTTAGCGACGCTTACGGCGCGGTCTCCAAAGACCGTCCCCGCTGGCCGATCCTCTGGTTCGAGTTCGACGGCGATCAATGGATGCCTCAGCCCAACCTGCGCGAGACGGCAGGCGCTTGCCGCGACGCGCTCGACAAGGGCTGCCAAGGCCTTCTCGGTATTCACTGGCGCACCCGGGCCGTCGAAGAGGCCGCCGCCTTCTGCGCCCAATTCGCCTGGGACACCGAACTCACCGTCGAAGCCTTTTGCGAACGCCGCGCCCGCGATCTCTTCGCCGACGATGCCGAAGAAATGGCCCCCTATCTGCTCCGGCTGCAGGATCTCGGTTACCGCTGGGCCGGAGGCGGTGGACAGGCCGAGTGCGCCAGTTTCTCGTGGGGCGCCGGAGAACCCGCCAAACGCGCCGAGTTGGCTACCATCGCCTACGAGTTGCGTCAGCGTGCCGGCCAATCTTCCTCCCTTGTCGAGGGCTTGTTCCAGGAAATTGGCACCATCGGCTCCGGACTCACCGGCGTCATCGAGTGGGGGTTGGGCGGCGACAGTGGGGGAGAGGCGCCGCCCCCGCCGCACACGCCCTTGGAAGACCTCATCGCCCAGATCGAATACGTGCTGCTCTACGACCACGCCGCAGCCCTGCTCCAACCCGGCGGCGGGCTCGACGAACTCGTCAGCGAAGGAGAGCACGAACAAGCCCTCGAACTGATCCGCGCGTCGAAACTCAGTCAAGCCTTCCTCACCTATGCGCGCCGGATTCGGAACAAAGGCGAGTTGGGCGTCCTTGCCACGATGAACGCCAAGGCCTGGGCCGACATCCAGCGCCGTGCCGGACTCGACGAGCAGACCCTCCAGGATCTCACTCAATTGCCCGAAGCGTACCGCAAGTCTCCCGTGCTTCTAGTCCTTCCGGATCGCGCCATCGTGGCCGGCGTGCCCGAAGCGAGGCAGGAACGCGTCAAGGCGGTCCTCAAAGCCCGCCTCCTCGGCGAACGGCGCTTCTACGAAATGCCTCTCGAACCCATCGGCAACACCACCTTCGCCCTGCGGTTCCCTGAAGAGGTGCTCGCGGGCGGTCCATTCGAATACGGCGTCGAAATCACCGGCCTCAGGCGCCTGAGTCTCAGTTGGCCCAAAGGTTTCCCAACCACCACGGCTACCGCCAACATCCTCATCCCCGGCGAACGCCGCCTCGGCCGGGCTCTCGTGGCCGCATCCGTAACCCCGGTTGACGTGCGCGCCCAGATCGACCCCGATCGCTGGCGCGTCCAGCTCCAGTGGGACGCTCGGCCCGCCGAAGTCTACGCCGTTTCCCGAAACGGCGAACCGCTTGCCACCGTCAGCGATGGCTGGTGTATCGACGCGACGCCCCCATCCGGCGCCGACGTCACCTACCGCGTCGAAGCGCGCAACGTAGCGTCTGGAGAGAAAGCCGCGGCCCAGATCCTCGTGTCCATACCCGAGTTGCCCCTGCCGGCGCCCCCCGCCAGCATAGACACGACTTCCCGCGCCAACCGCGTCATCCTGGGCTGGCAGAGCGACGCGCCCAATGCCGCGCAATACTGCATTGCCAAGTACGGCGACCGCCACGAAGTCGTCAAGCGCATCTACGTCGACGCCGACTTCGGCCATTACCTCGAGACCTCCGACGAAGTGATCCCCGGCGAAGCCTACACCTACGCCATCGCCGCCGTCGCCTCCGACGGACGAGTAGGCCCGCCGTCCAGACGCGTCGGCATCATCGCCTCCACCGAACCGCTGAAACCCAAGCTGCAGCTTTCCTTCGACGACGACGCCTTCCTGGCCGGCCTGGCCCAATTGTCCGAGCGCGGTCTTGCCTTGGGCGGCCGCGGGTGGGCCGAGTTGGCCGCACAGTCGAAGTGGGATCCCACTCATGCGCTAACCCTCGGCGTTTGGGTGCGGATGGACGACCTCGAAGGTATGCCCGTTCTCATTTGCAAGGGCTCGTGGCAACAGGCCGGATACTTCTTGCAGATTCTCAACCGCCGGGTGAGGTTCTACCTGGCGGGTGTCGACACCTTGGACGCGGGAAATCCACCGGCCGGCCAATGGGTCCACATCGTCGCCACCTATGGATCCGGAGAGATGCGCATCTACCTCGACGGCGAATTGGCGGGCCGAAAATACGTCACCGGACGCCCCAAACCCAGCGCCGCCCCGCTACTCATCGGCCGCTATGGCATCACCGACGACGCCTACTTCGTGCGGGGCCTCCTCGACGACGTCCGTATCTACGACGTATCCCTGACGCCGGGCGAGATCGAAGATCTGTACACGCAGACCATGCGTCAGTAGGCGCCGCCTTCAACTACTCCTCGTTCGGCTTGGGCTCGAGTATCGCGCGCAGCATGTCCGTCAGCAGCTTCAGGCGGTACGGTTTGTGGATGAAACCCGCCAAGCCCTGGTCTGACAGTCTTTCCATGGCCTCCTGCTCCGTGTAGCCGCTCGACAGGATGATCCGGGCGTCCTGCCGGACCGCCCGCAACGCGTGGAAGGCCTCCTCGCCGTCCATCAGCGGCATCGTCAAGTCCAGAATGACGCACACGATCTCGTCCGCGTGTTTCTTGAATGTCTCGACGGCCTCCCGTCCGTCGCGGGCCGTCAACACCGTGAACCCCACACGTTCCAGCATCCGCTTGCCGATCTCGCGCACCGAGTACTCATCGTCAACCAGCAGGATCGTGCCGCTTCCGCACCAGACCGCGCTCTCCCCCGCCTCCTGGCGCTCCTTTTCCGCCGGCATCTCGGCACTCGGGAACAGAATCCGGAACGTCGTCCCCTTGCCCGGCTCACTGTCCACCCTTAGCGCGCCGTGATGGCTGCGCACGATGCCCACCACGGCCGCCAGGCCCAGGCCCCGGCCCGTGAACTTCGTCGTGAAGAACGGGTCGAAAATCTTCTCCACCGTCTCCGCGTCCATCCCCGAACCCGTATCCGACACTTCCAAGTACACATACTCACCGGCCGGGAGCTTGTCGTCGATGTACGTCGCCGCCAGTTCCGCCTCGTTGGCCTCCCGCATCCCCGTGCTCACCGACACGATGCCTCCCTGCGCATCAATTGCCTCCGACGCATTCGTGATCAGATTCATGACCACCTGCCGCAACTGTGTTGCGTCACCCTTCACCGCGGGAAGATCCAGTGTAAAGTTGTACCGCAGCACAACCTTTTTTGCCACCGAAACCTCCAGCAAGTGGGCCATCTCCTCCACCAGGGCCGACAGGTTGATCGCCTCGATCACAAACTTGCCGTGCCCTGAGTACGCCAGCATCTGGCTCGCCAGTTCCGCTGCACGCTGTGCCGCCTTCTCGATCGCGTGCAGACTGTCCCGCCCCGCCACGCCCGGCGGCATCGCCAGCAACGCCAGGTCCGCGTTGCCCAGAATGCCCATCAGCAGATTGTTGAAATCGTGCGCCACGCCTCCAGCCAGCACACCCAGACTCTCCAGTTTCTGGGCCTGCTGCATCTGTTCTTCCATGTGCTTGCGCTCCGTCTCCGCCTGCATCTGTTCCGTTACGTCCACCGACACAATCAGCACCGCCCGGTCGCCGTCATGATCGAACGGCACCCGAGTCGTTTGCAGCCAGTGCGTCGTCCCGTTCGCGTCCAGGAGCCGATCCTCCGCCTTATGCCGCGGTCGGCCCGTTCGGATAACCTCCCCCTCCTCGCGGGCTGTTTCCTGCATCTCGTCAGTATCCGTGGCGACGTCCGCGTGGAGTTTTCCGGCGATCTGCTTTGGCGTCAGGCTGTACGCCGCCGCGAAGGCTTCGTTCGCCAGGATGAACCGGCCCTCGCTGTCCTTGGCGTAGATATAGTGCGGCACCAGATCCATCACCTGGCGCAGCCGCAGGCTTGTGTTCACCGTCTCCTCCTGCGCCCGCTTGCGTTCCGTAATATCCTCCGTGTGCATCATCACCAAGTCAGGCGGCACAAACGCATACGTGAACACCGCGCAGATGTTGTTCTCGTCCCCGCGCCGGCGGTACGTCATCTCACGCCGAACCGTCTCCTTCTGCGCGAAACACGTCGCTACGTCTCCGATGATATCCGGCACGTCCGCATACACTTCGTCCACCCGTTTGCCCACCGCCGCCGCGATCTTCCCTTGCGTCATCTCCGCCGCTGCCCGGTTGAACTCCACCAACACGAACTGGTCACCCGTGCGCCGCCACGTCAGCATTGGAATCGGGTGCGACTCGTACTGTGCGCGGAAGCGCTCCTCGCTTTCCCGCAACGCCTGTTCCGCCTCGCGCCGCTCCGTGATGTCGTATCCGATGCCGATCACGCCCAGTGGCTGATCGTCCTCTCCTTGCAGCAGCGAGTTACGCCATGAGATCACCCGCTTCGAACCATCCTTGCACACAATACGGTTGGTGAGCGTCGATACTCCCCCCGAGTCGAGAATACGCCTGAGGCCTTTCCTGGCCACCTCGCGGTACTCTTCCTCGATGAAAATGTCAATCCAATCCTGGCCGACCACCTCCGCCGCCGAATAACCGGTTAGCTCTTCAGCGTGCCGGTTGAAATTCAGCACGCGGCCGTCGCGGTCCGATGTCGCAATCACCGCAAACGCCGTACGGATCACGTACTCGCTGAATTCCTTCTCCCGCCTGAGCGCTTCCCGGGCCTGTCTGTCCTCCGTTATGTCGCGCAGGCTGCCGATCTTGGCAACCGCGTGTCCTTTTTCATCGTGGAGGACGGCGAAAATGTCCTCGATCCAGCGGTAGGTTCCGTCATCGCGCCGGATGCGGTACTCCAACACCGGCGGCGGCGGATCTCCCGGCCTCATACGTTGACTTGCGTCGTACGCGTCGGTTATTCGTTGAAGATCGTCGGGGTGCGTGCGCTGCCAGAAACCCGCAAGCCCCATCGCCATCATCTCCTCGTCCGAGATTCCCAGATGCTCCTTCACGGAGGGGCTCACGTACTCAAACTGGCGTGAATCGAGCAGCAGCTTGTACGCCACGTCGCGCGAATGCTCCAGCATGCCGCGGAAACGCGCCTCGCTCTTTCGCGCCGCGCGCTCGGCGTACCGCGGCTCCGTCACGTCCAGCGCGATGCCGATGCAGCCCGTCACCGCGCCTTCCGCGTCGCGAAGCGGCTCCACATAGGCGCTGTAGATGTACTCGTCCCACTCCTCCTCGTACCGCACCGATTCGCCCTGAAGCGCACGCCGGTGCTCTGGGAGCGGCGCTTCGTCCGGATCGGATAGCCCCAGAACTTCCATCAACGGTCTGCCGATCTGGTCTGGAGAGACCCCAGGGTGATGGGCGAAACCCGAGCCCGAAGCCGACGTCATCCGCAGTTCCGTGTCCGTGGTCCACAACAACGCCGGAAGCTGTTCCACCAGCAAGCGCAGGCGCTGCTCGCTGATGCGCAGCGCATCCTCCGCTGCCCGCTGCTGGGTGATATCCCGCAAAGTCGTCACGTAACCGGCTTGCTCGCCCCGTGCGTCGCGAAGCATCGTGGCCGACATCAGTACGTTCAGCGGCGAGCCGTTCTTGTGGCTTTGTGTCACTTCGCCGCGCCAAACCCCCTCCTGCCCCAATTCGGCGACCACCGTCTCCTGGGGCTGATCGGAGAATTGCATGTTTGTGAAGACCTGCAGGGGCTTCCCCAGCGCCTCCTCGGCCGTCCAACCGTAGATATGTTCGGCGGCCTTGTTCCACGTCAGAATCCCCAGTTCCCAGTCCGTCGAGATGATCGCTTCAGACACGTTCTCGATTAAGTGGGCCTGGTGCGCGGCCTGGGCCTGAGCCCGTTTCTCCGCCGTTATGTCGCGATTCGTGGCCCGGCGCCCTAGCCAGCGCCCGTCCTCGCCGTATGCCGAGCGGCACACGTGCGCGATCCAGCGCTCTTCACCATTGCGCGTCGTGATACGGAACTCAAGCGAAGTCGCCTCGCCGCCCTCCGTGTCCTCGCGATGGTGCTTGGCCAACGCCGCGCGATCATCCGGATGCGCGATACGTTCCAGGAAGAAAGGCTGCTGTAGGAACTCCTCCGGCGCGTACCCCGTCACCTGCTGGCACGCCTGAGAAACGTACAGGCAATGGCCCTCGGGAGTAACCCAATACTCCCATTCGCTCGCGTGCTCCGCCATCCGGCGGAAGAGCTGTTCCCGTTCGCGCAGCTCCCGCTCCTCGCTCGAAGGCCCCGCATGAATCTGGGCCGTCTCGCATGCTTCCTCAACGTAGCGCGCCACGTCTTCGGGCGAGAACGGCTTGGCAATGAAATGATGCGCCCCCTGGCGGAACGCCGCCACGGCCGTCTCCACGCTTGGACGCGCCGTCATCGCAATGACGACACACTTCGGGCAGGCATGTTTGAGTTGGGAGACTGGGTTGCGGCCTCCGCCGTCCGGCGTCTCCAGATCCACCAGGGCCACGTCGAACTGGCGCTGCGCGGTCAGTCGAACCGCTTCCGCCGCCGTGGCTGCGCAGACGCACGTGTACGTGGGTTCCGCCAGCACCTCCCGCACGCCGTCGCACAAAGACGCATCCGTGTCGACAACAAGAACAGTCCTACCAGGCATGGCAACCGCGCTCCAGAGACCAAACTCCTATCGAGGAGACTCCAAGAGCCTCCAATCAGTATACTACAGGATTCCGTGAACGTGGGGCAGGAGCCCCCCTGGAGGGAGATGCGTTACATCCGTTCCAACGCCTCGATTCCAAGCAGATGCAGGGTATTTTCAAGCGTCACGCGCGTCGCCGCGCACACCTGCGCTCGTGCCGTGCGCATCGCCTCATCCTCCGCTTTCAGCACCGGGCACTCATGATAGAACGTGGTGAACAGGCGCGCCGTTTCCAGCGCGTAATTTGCGATCGTCGCGCACGTCCGCTGCGCTGCCGCGTCGGCCACCACCTGCGGAAATGCCGCCAGCTTCGTGACCAGCGCCCATTCCGCGTTCGACTCCACTGGGAACTCGTCGTCCGGCGACTGCGGTACTTCACCGAACTTGCGCAGAATCGAGTTGATCCGCGCCGTGCAATACTGAACGTAGGGACCCGTGTCACCCGAGAACGACAAGCTCGACTCCCAGTCGAAAATCACGTTCTTGTTCGGCCCCACCCGCAGGATGGCGAACCGAATCGCCGCAACCGCCACCTTCGCCGCAATCGCCGCCCGCTCTTCCCCGCTCAGGCCCGCACCCGACTCCGCGCACTGCTCCTCGACCTTCTGCGCCGAAAGACGCGCCGCCTCGTCCAGGAAGTCCGATAACATAACCCCCTTGCCTTGACGCGTCGACATTTTCCCATCCTTCAGCAGAATGTACGAGTAGTAGATTGGTTCCGGCACATGCATGCCGGCCTCTTGCAGGATCAGCGAAATCTGATGGAAATAGAGCTTGTGATCCTCGCCCAACGCGATCAGATTCAGGTCTGCGCCGCACTCCGACTTGTCAATGGTGTACGTCAGATCCCGATAGCCGTACATCGAACTGCCGTTCGAACGCATCACGACGAAATAACGCCCTTCGTCCGGTTCATGGCCCAGCTTGCGCAGGTCGACGACCAGCCGCTCATCCTCGTCCGTAAACAGGGCATCCTTCGCACGGAGCGCATCCAGAACCGGCTCCAACCGTGCGTCGCGTACGTACTTCGACTCACGGTCAAACACGTCGTATGTGATCCCCAGGCGGCCCAACACCGCCAACTGCCCCCGGATGCACAGATCCGTCACCGCGTGAAACGCCGCCACCGTCTCCGGGTCGCCCTCCTCCATCTTCGCCAGCAGTTCATAACCCTTGGCCGCAAACTCCGGCTCCGCCTCGGCTCGCGCGTTTGCCGCCACATACAGATCCAGGATCTCGTCGAACGCCAGGTCGTCGCGCCCCTCACACGCCATCACGAGCAGCCCGATCTGGCGGCCCATGTCGTTCACGTAATAATGCACCTCCACCTCGTGCCCCTCGAAACGCAGCAAACGCGTCACCGAGTCGCCGATCATCGCGTTGCGCGCCCGCCCCAAGTGAGGCTCCGCATTCGGGTTGATACTCGTGTGCTCGAGCAGCACCCGTTTGCCCACTCCCGAGTCGTTCGAGCCAAAGTGCGCGCCTTCCTCGAGAACCCGATCCACGATCGCCCTGGCAAACCGGTTCCGATCCACCCTAAAATTCACGTACGGCCCCGCCGTCGTCACTTCCACCACCTCCGGACCGAATGACACCTCCTGCGCAATGCGCGTCGCGATCTGCGGCGGCGCCATACGCAGTTTCTTGGCCAGTTCGAACGTTCGCAAAGCCACATCGCCTATGTCCAGATTGGGCGGCGGCACGAATGCCAGATCCTCGCGTTCCACTTCTGGGAACGCGGACACGATGGCCGTTTCCAGGGATTCGAATACGTTCACGACGGTGCTCCATGGCGGATGTTAGGGGTGGCGATGCCTGCAACGGCTCCAAAGGCCGTGCGAAACCGCATTTCTACCACAACCACCCGCGGCAAGTAAAGTTCATGCCCCCTCAAACGCCCTAGGCAATCGGCTGCGTATCCATCGGCATGCGCATCAGCTCGATCACGGAATCCGGGTGCGACTCCCTGGCTACCATCCTCGGCTGGCCGCTTTCTTCGGGGCGCAGCACTGCCACTCGCTCAAACGGCGCCTCGACCGAGACCACCGGCGGCGGATTCCGCTTGAGCTTCCAGGCCGCCGCCTCCGCTGCCTTCCGAATCGCCGCGCAGGCACGAGCGGGGGGGAAGTGGACCGCCCCGCTGTTGCGGCGCTCATACTCCGCCATCGTGCATTCTTCCCCCGAACCCCGCGTGACGCCCCGCTTCACCGCGCACGTCACGATGTCGGGCGCCAAGGCTACCGCCTCCTTCGTCAGCGCCACGTCGCCCGACGCGAAGAACGGCGGAATCCCCAGTTCCGAAGCGCACAGCGCCAACTGCCCCAACTCGCCGATCGACACACCGTTCACCTGCAAGTCGACGTAGCGGAAGCTCTGCGTGTGGGGAAGATGGGCCAGTTCCGTCGACGCTTTCGCGTGTTGCCCCACCCAGGCCACGCCATCGAAACCCTCATCCAGATGAAACGGCCAGGCCTCGGGCCACCCGCGCGCGTACTCCACCCGCGGGTCCAGGCGTTCGATGTCGATACCCCCCGCTCCATGTCCATCGGCCACCTGCACATACGTTGCTCCCCCCGCGAAGAAACCCTCCACGGCCGCATTCGCCTCCGCCGTCAACAGCTTCGTAGCCGTCGCGTAATACGGCGAATGCGGGCAGATCCAGTCCTCCGCGTTCTTGACTCCCGCCACGCCTTCGAGATCCGTCATCAGCATGATACGCATGAAGATTCCTCCCTGGACGCTCCGAGTATACTTCTTTGGCCCCCTGTGAACGACCCCGCAGTTTTTGCGTGAACGGGAGCATTGACTATCGCGTGGACCTTGGGCAGAATGGCTGTCGCGTGCGTATCGGACCGGGGCCGTACCGTGAGTTTACTTGGACTTGATATCGGGGTCACTGGGGCGAAGGCCGTCGCCTTTGACCTCGATGGACGTGTGGTGGCCAGCGCCTACCGCGAATACCCGCTCCTCTCACCCCAGCCCGGCTGGCAGGAGTCCGACCCCAATCACGTCTGGCAGTGCGTCAAAGAGATTCTCGCCGAAACCGCGGCCGCCACCAGCGCCGACCCCATCCAGGCCCTCGCCGTATCCAGTCAGGGCGAAGCCTGTCATCCCGTCGGACACGACGGCGCCTCACTGGCCAACACCCTCAGTCCTTTCGATGCACGCACCGCCGGCTACGTAGACTGGTGGCTGGAGCGCAAGACCAAGTTCGAGATCACCCAAATCACCGGCATGCCCCTCCACGGCATGTACACCATCAACAAGATCCTCTGGTTCAAGGAACACCGCCCCGACATCTACGCCAAGACCTGGAAGTTCCTTTGCTACGAAGATTTCATCCATCACAAGCTCGGCCTCGACCCCGTCATGAGCCATCCCATGGCCGCCCGAACCATGGCCTTCGACATCCGCTCGGGCGACTGGTCGGACGAGTTGCTTGGACTGGCCGGCATCGATCCCGCGCTTCTGCCCAAGAACGCCCCCTCAGGCAGCGTCGTGGGCACGATTTCCAACGCTGTCGCCGATGATCTGGGCCTACCCCACGGCGTTGTCGTGGCGACCGGCGGCCACGATCAACCCGCCGCCGCCCTCGGGGCCGGCGTGCTCGAGAGCGACGAAGCCATCTACTCCACCGGAACCACCGAGTGCATCTGCGCCTGCTTCGATACCTACTCGCTCACCGAAGAGGCCGTCGAAGGCAATGTCTGCTGTTACCCCAGTTGCGTGCCCGGGTTGTATGTTTCTTTGGGCTTTAATTTCACCGGCGGCGCCCTGCTCAAGTGGTATCGCGACAATTTTGGGGGGCTCGAGAAGCTTGAATCTGAGCGGACCGGTGTCGATGTTTACGAGATTATATGCCGGGATATTCCTGAAAAGCCCGAATCACTGGTGCTGTTGCCGCATTTTTCCATGGCCGGAACTCCCTATTTTGACAACGCAAGCCGCGGCGCGATTTTAGGACTCACACTCAATACGCCCCGCGAGGCACTTGTCAGCGCCATTCTTTCTGGTGTTACGTATGAAATGAAACTCAATCTTGCGTTGTTGCAATCAGTGGGGGTATCAATTGGCAGACTGCGTGCCACTGGAGGAGGCGCGAAGAATGCGGTGTGGATTCAGCGCAAGGCCGACATCATGGGAGTGCCCATCGCAGTGCTTCACACCAGTGAAGCCGCTTCTTTGGGCGCCGCGATGTTGGGCGGCAAGGCGTCGGGTGTCGTAGACGATTTGCGCGAGATGGCCCGGCGCGTGGTGAAGATAGAGCGAGTCGTGGAACCGGACACGGTGCGGAGCGAAGCCTACAACAAGCGCTTCGCCATATACCGTGACCTGTACCCCACGCTGAAGAAACTTAACCATAGGCTGGCGGAATTGGAGGGCAGTGGGCGGTGAGTAAGGAAATGAGCCCGGGTTCGGAGGACAAAGTGGCGGTGATAGAAGCGAGGGAACTGTTTCATCTTCCGCAGCTTGTCTCGCAGCGGTTGCGTGATTCGGCGCGCGCACATGGCGCCGAAGACCATCATGTGGTCAAGTATCTGTGGCTCAGGCTCGATGAGCAGTGCCGCGCGGCAACCATCGACGGTGAGTGTCGCAGTATGGACGCCGAAGAGTGGCTCAATGTGGTCGATGAGGCCGCGTCCGTCGGCGTGGAGTGTATGGTTGTTTACGTCGGTGGCGTACTCAGTGCTTGCCCGCACCTGTGGACCGTCAGCCAGTGGGCGCAGGACGTTCACGGAATGACCGTCGGGTTCCACACGAGCCGCAAAAATCTGACCGAAGAAGAGGCCGGCGTCTTACTCCAATTGGATCCCGCCCTTACCTGGCTGTTCGTGGAGCCGGAGGCACTGGCCAACCTGTCGCGCCTGCAGGAACAAGGCATCAACGTGTGTTGCGCCGAGGTGGATCGCAAAGACGCCACGGCTGCCTGCGAGGGCCCCAAGAACCTCGTCTGCGTCGGACCCAATGGCTTGCTGTATTCGTGCGGCTCCGTGCTCGGTGTCGAGGGGTTCCGGCTGGGCCATGTCGCGGAAAAGCCCTTAGGCGAGTTGCTGGGCGACGGTGGCCCCGATCGTGCCATCGCCGACGGCACCGTCCGCAACGAACTCGGCTGCAACGGGTGTCCCAACGAGATGGCCGTCCGGATGGCCCGCTAGTCGGCCTGACGGTAATCGTGAATACCCCCGCCTACGGCACCCAACATCCCCCGGTCCTTCGCGCCACCCCCTTCAAAGAGGGACTTCTGGCGGGGACGTGCGGCTGTGCAGAATTCGCGAAGCGAATTGTGCCTCAAGGTGGCGGCATCAGCCGTCACCGACGCTTGCGTTTTCGCAGCGCGTCCTTGATGAGTTCGACGTGGTGATAGGGTACGCGCACCGACCCCAGTGCCGGTTCCTCGTTTTTCACCCGTCCGTGGCAGTCCGACCCCCCGGAGATCAACAAGTCATGTTCCAGCGCCAACTGCGTGAAACGCGTCACGTGACCCGCCGTATGCCGCACGTGATAGACCTCGATCCCGTCGAACGGCAGCTTCAGTAGGCGCGGTAGCAGCGGCTCAAGCCGGTCGCCCAGTCCCGGATGCGCCACAATGGCCACCCCCTCCGCCTCGTGGATCAGGTCGATCGCCTCCGCGCACTTAATCGCCTTCTTCGGTACAAACGCCTTGCGGCCCTTGCGAATGAACCGGTCGAACCCCTCCTGCACGCTCGTCGTTACTCCCCGCGCCAGCAACGCACGCGCAATGTGCATGCGCCCCAGGACGCCATCCACGTTCGCCTGCGCCTCCACCTCAGCGCGTTCCAGCGCGATTCCCAGCGCGTTCAGGCGCGCAATAATCTGGTCGGCCCGGCTCGAGCGCGCCATCTGGAGTTCGTGCAGCTTCTCGAGCAGGGGGCCGCACCAGTGGTCGATCCCCAGTCCCACCACGTGCAGCTCCGTCCCGGCGAACGAGGCGCTGATTTCCACCCCCGGGAAGATTTCGATCTTCTGGAAGCCCCCTGCCACATGCGCCTCGCCCAGTCCCGACACCGTGTCGTGGTCCGTAATGGCGATTGCCGACAAGCCCGCACGCGCCGCACGTTCCACTACCTTCTTCGGAGAATCCGAGCCATCCGAGTGATTCGTGTGAACATGCAGGTCGGCGTAATGCGGCACGGCCTACTCCCCGTCCCCGCTCGCGTCCGGCTCCGGGGTGCGCAGCCGATCCAGAACGCCGTTGACGAACCGGGGCGACTCCTCAGCCCCGTACGCCTTCGCGATTTCGATCGCTTCGTTCAGGGCCACGTTCGTCGGCACGTCCGGGCGGTGGCGCATCTCATACAGCGCCATGCGCAGAATGTTCCACTCCACACGCCCCACCCGTTCCGGCGACCACCGGTCCAGCGCACCCGTGATGGCCTCGTCCAGCGCGTCCCTTCCCTGGCTTACCCCCTTGATCAGCTTGTTCGCATACCGCCGTACACTCGCCCGCGAAGGGTGCGTGTCCCAGAAATCCTCCACCACCTCGTCCCAGGCATACTGCGTGAAATCGAGGCCGAACAAGAACTGCAGGGCGCGCTCGCGTGCCCTACGGCGCACTCGTGGATCGGGCACGACTAGAGTTGCTCCATCAGGTTGACCATCTCGACCGCCGACATCGCCGCGTCGAAGCCCTTGTTTCCCGCCTTCGTGCCGGCCCGCTCGATGGCTTGCTCGATCGTGTCCGTGGTCAGCACGCCGAACAGCACCGGCACGTCGCCGTTCATCGCCACCTGAGCTACACCTTTCGACACCTCCGCCGCCACGTAGTCGAAGTGGGGGGTACCGCCGCGGATCACCGCGCCCAGCGCGATCACCGCGTCATACCGGCCCGACGACGCCATCTTTTTTACCACCATCGGAATCTCGAACGCCCCCGGCACCCACGCCACCGTGATCTCGTCATCCTTCGCGCCATGGCGTTCCAGCGCGTCCAATGCGCCGCCCAACAACTTGTTCGAGATGAACTCGTTGAACCGCGCCACACAGATCCCGTACTTCTTGCCCTTCGAAACCAGTGAACCTTCAAGTGTCTTCGACATCAATCCCTTCCTTTCCGCATCGGCTTTCCGTCGTTCAGCTCCGGCACGGCCCACAAACGTCTTACGACAGCAAGTGGCCCATCTTTTCCTCTTTTGTCTTCAGGTAACGTTCGTTCGACTCGTTCGGGGGGATCACAATAGGCACCCGTCCCGTGATCTCCAGGTCGTAGCCCTCGAGTCCCGCCCGTTTCAGCGGATTGTTCGTGATCAGGCGCATCTTCTTCACGCCCAGATCTTTCAGGATCTGCGCCCCGATTCCGTACTCGCGCTGGTCGGGCTCGAACCCCAGGTGCACGTTCGCTTCCACCGTGTCCATGCCCTGGTTCTGCAACTCATACGCCCGGATCTTGTTCACCAGCCCAATGCCGCGTCCTTCCTGGCGCATGTAGACGATGACCCCGCAGCCTGCCTCGTTCACCATCTGCATCGCCGTGTGAAGCTGGCTGCCGCAGTCGCAGCGGCGCGAATGGAACGTGTCGCCCGTCACGCACTCCGAATGTACCCGCACCAGTACGTCCTCGTCTTGGGCCACATCGCCCTGCGCTACGCAGCCCTTCACCAGCGCCATATGATGATGTTCGTCAATGTCGTTCTCGTAGACCATCAGCTGAAACTCGCCGAAGTCCGTCGCAATGGGCGTCTCCGCCACGCGCCGCACCAACCGCTCCGTGCGCCGGCGGTACTCGATGATGCTTTGCACCGTGCACAGCTTCAACCCATGTTCCCGCACGAACGCCTTCAGGTCCGGCACACGCGCCATCGTGCCGTCGTCCTTCATTACCTCGCAGATCACCGCCGCGGGCCGCAGACCCGCCAAGCGCGCCAGGTCCACCGAGCCTTCCGTCTGACCCGCCCGCACCAGCACGCCGCCGTCACGCGCCCGCAGCGGGAACACATGCCCCGGCCGGGCCAGGTCTTCCGGCGTCGATTCCGGATCCACCGCCACCTGGATCGTTCGTGCCCGATCAAACGCACTAATCCCCGTACTTACACCTGTGGCCGCCTCGATCGACACATGGAACGCCGTCTGGAAACGCGACGTGTTGGACGGCGTCATCGGCGGGATCTGCAACGCGTCGACGCGTTCGCCCGTCAGCGCCAGGCAGATCAGTCCCCGGCCGTGCTGCGCCATGAAGTTCACCGCCTCCGGCGTCGTCTTCTCCGCCGCGATGACAATGTCGCCTTCATTCTCACGGTCCTCGTCGTCCACCAGGACCACCATGCGTCCTGCGCCAAGCTCTTCAAGAATCTCAGGTATGGGGGAGAACATGATTCACTTCCGATCGCAACCGTTGTTGCCGCTAGGCAAATCCATGGCGCGCCAGGAAGTTCATGTCCATCGAACGATCCTGCTGCGTGCCCGTTGTGTAATGATAGATGTGCTTGCCGATGATGTCCGCCTCCAGGTTGACGGCGTCGCCCGGGCGTTTGTTGCCCAGCGTCGTTCGCCGAACCGTCTCCGGTATCACCGCCACCCCAAACGTGTCCCCCGCGGGCTCCACCACCGTCAGACTGATCCCGTTCACCGTCACCGAACCCTTCGGCACCAGATAACGCGACACGTCTCTCGGCGCGCGAAAACGCCATAGCGAGAACTCGCCCTGGTCGCGCACCGACTCCACCCGGCCCATGCCGTCCACGTGCCCCAGCACAAAGTGCCCGCCGAAGCGCGCTCCCGCCGCCATCGCGCGTTCCAGATTCACCGCGTCGCCCGGGCGCAGGCGCGACAGCGTCGTGCGCGACAGCGATTCGGGCGACACCTGGACCGCAAACCCGTCTGCGTTCAACGCCGATACCGTCATGCACGCGCCGTCGATTGCGATGCTGTCGCCGGGGTGGAGGTCATCGAGGACCGTCTGCGCCAGGATCGTCAGATCCGAGCCCGGCCGCCGCGACACCACGCCGATTTCTTCGATGAGTCCGGTGAACATGGTTTCCACTAGTCCTTTTTGACGTAGGCCTCGATGAGAACGTCTTCCCCGAGGGGTTCCGTCCGCATGCGCTCCAGTTGGATCGCGTCGCACATCCGCGCCGCGCCCTCGCCCTCTACCGCCGTAATTGCGTCCTTCCCGCCAACGATCTTCGGCGCCACAAAGAACAGCGCCTTGTCGACGACGCCCGCCTCAAATGCCGAGGCCAGCGTCGTTCCCCCGCCCTCGATCAATACCGACGTCACCTCACGCGCCGCCAGCTTACGCATCAGCAAGCGCATGTCGAGGCCGTTCGCGCCCGCCGGAATGGGGAGCACATCGTCCGCGCCGTCAAACGTGCAATGGTCGGGCACCGCCACCCACGTCGGCGCATCGCTCTCCACATGGAATACATGCGCCGTCGCGTCTAGATAGTTCTCCGCATCCAGCAACACCCGGATCGGGTCGCGCGCGTCCGTCTCACCCTCGGAATCGAGCCGCGTCGTTAGACTCGGGTCGTCCAGCATCACCGTGCGGCTGCCCACCAGGATCGCGTCAACCTCATTGCGCAGCTCATGCACCCGGCGCCGCGCCGTTTCACCCGTCACCCATTTCGAATCGCCCGTTCGCGTCGCGATCTTCCCGTCCAACGACATCCCGCACTTGGCGATCACAAACGGCATCCCCGTGGTGGCGTATTTGCAGAACACCTCATTGAGCCGCTGAGCCTCCTCCTCCAGTACGCCCACCTCCACCTCAATCCCCGCATCACGCAGGCGGAAGATGCCCTCGCCCGAGACGCGCGGGTTCGGGTCATGCATCGCGATGATTACCCGTGCCGGGCGGCGTTCAATCAGCAAGTCCGTGCAGGCGGGCGTCCGGCCCTCGAAGCAGCAAGGCTCCAAGCTGACGTAGAGCGTAGCGCCTGAGATGTCCCCCGCCGCCCGTACCGCGTCGACCTCGGCGTGGGGCTGCCCGGCCGCGTGGTGGTAGCCTTCCCCCAACACTTGCCCGTTCCGCACCACCACACACCCTACCATCGGATTGGGGCTGGTACGCCCGCGCGCCCGCGCCGCCAACTCCAGTGCACGCGCCATGTAATCTTGGTCAGAGCCCATAAAAAATCCCGCAAGGCACACAGCCTCCGGGACATAGAGCTTGCGTGCCTTCTCCCATCCGGACTATACCGTCGGCCCCGGGATTTCACCGGGTCTGCGCATAAGCGTTAGCGGGCTGTAACCGCCGGTCGGGAATCTCACCCTGCCCCGAAGGCAAACGATTTATCTGTTACCGCCAATTGTAGCAACCCCGTTCCGCCGTGTCAATTCGACAACCAGGACATTCGACAACCAGGGCAACAGACTCATCCCCAGTTCCAAGCAGAGCCCTCCCACCAACCTCGTTCCCAAGTGGATTACCCCGCCAAAAGTCAGGGCGGTTTCCGGATGTGGACTGCGGTAGCTTGCTACCGCTTTT
>JAACEL010000033.1 GCA_011682535.1 Nitrospiraceae bacterium
CGCGCAGGACGGCTTCCCGGGCGCCCTCTGCGGGCTTGAGCCCCGCGCGGAAGGTGACCGCGTCGACGCGATGGAACGCAGTCTCAGTGCTTCCGAAGACAAGCCGGGGCGCCGCCGGTTCCGGCTGCGTGAAGATGGCCGTCACGAGAATCCAGTCGCCCACGCACGTCATGTCCGCCCTGCCGGTTCCGTTTCCACCTCCGGCGACTTCGGCGGGAAGCGCCGGAAGTCCGGACCGAAGTGGGATAACGACGGCCGCTTCGTTACCCGCGAAGTCGGCAACGGTGATGCGTATCTCCGTGTCCGATGCGGGCACGTCGAACCAGCCGTCGCCATCGAATTGCGCGAACGGTTCGCACACGTTGCCCGGCCACCGCCATTGGAGAAGATAGCGCCCCTGCTCCATCATGAATGGGTGGTACGAGACGACCTCGTCGCGGCGGTTCTCGTAGGAAAAACGGTCGATCTGGACACGAAAAATCTCGCCGGTGTCCGTGCTGGTGTGTACGGTGCGAACGCCCAGCTTGCTGGCGCCGCCGTTGGCGGGATCGATGGTGTCGAGTCCGAACCCGATGCGTCCGGTGGCATGAACGGGGGCGCAGGCATAGGAACCGTCGGGTTGGCGGCTGGGAGCAAGGACCACAGGGGCGATACCGTCATTCACGGTTGAGCCGGGGCCATCGGGGACAATAAGGACGCCTTTGATGAGGGGGGGCGTGTCATCGGGCCAGGAGACGCCAACCGCACGAGGGCTGATGGGGCGCCCTTGGCGGTCACGGAGTTCGTAGTGGAGATGGGGCACGCCGATGCCGGTCTGGCCACTCCGTGCGATGATCTCGCCGCGGCGCACGGGAAGGACATCGCGGGGCGGATAGAGGTCGACGGTGTAGCGCTCGCGTTCATGCTGAGCGGCACGGACGTAGTCGCGGATCTCGGGAGCAAAGTCGTCGAGGTGCGCAAGCACGGCGGTGCGGCCGTCGGCGAGTTGGATGTAGACAACCTTGCCGTAGCCCCAGGGTGAACAGCGCACGCGCGAGACATATCCATCGGCGGGGGCATGCACAGGTTTGCCGATGTCGCCGGTACGCAGGTCGATGCCCGCATGGAAGCGGCCCCCGCGGAACTCGCCGAAGCTAGATGTCAGCGCTCTGGGCAGGTCGAGTGGCCATGCGTAGGGATCGGGCGACGAAGCGGCCGCACTGGTGAACAGGAGAATCGCGCAGAGCGAGGCCATGCCTGAGACTCAATTCCCCGCGCCGGATTGCTCCGCGGCGCGCTGTCTGATGTCCTCGAACCCAGGTTCGGTAGCAAGCACTTTCTCGAGTTGCAAGAACACTTGGACATAGCCTGGTTTGTCGGCGTAGGGGTCGCAGAAGGCATTGATCGCCTCGCCCTTCTTGTTCTCAAGAAGCAAGCTACGGATGCGGGGTCCGGCCATGTCCAGCGAGATGTCGCCGCCGGGGAGGGGTTTGACAAGCTCGATGATGTGGAATCCCAAGTCACTTTCGATGATCTCGCTCAGGTCTCCCGGTTGCATGGCCGCGGCGGCTTCGGTGAGAAAGGGGGGCAGTGCGGTGACCGGCTGCGGCCCCATGTCGCCGCCTCTGCTTCGGTCGGGAGCTTCGGAGAGCGCCTTCGCGACGGACTCGAAACTCTCGCCGGCCTGAATTCGAGCGAGGGCCTGTTCGGCCTTCTTGCGCGCGGCAGAGGCGCCAGGGGCGTCTTCGAGGCCGGCGCCCGCGCCTTTGCTCGTAAAGATCTGGCGGAGATGGAAACCGCTGGGACGTTTAAACAGATCTTTGTTTTCGTTGTAGAACTTGGTGACCTCGGCTTCGGAAACCGCGACGCCCTTGTCCTTGGCGATCGCGTCGCGCATTTTCTCGATGAGGATAGCCTTACGTAGCTGCTCGATGACTTGTTCGCGGCTGGTTCCGGCGCGTTCAAGAATTTCGGATTCGTTAATCTCACCGGCTTCGTCTTTTGCCGTGAACTTCTTCAGCCCTTTCAACTCGTCGGCCCATCGCTCCTCGACCTCGGCATCCGTTGCCTTGAGACCGCGCTCGACGGCCGCCTGAAAGAGCAGTTCGCGCTGGACGAGGATCCCGACGGCACGCAGCCCAGTCTGCAGACGGACGCGGTCGGGAACGTTGGTGGATTGCAGGCGCATCATGATGGAGGCCAGTTTGTTTTGATACAGCCCGACGAACTCTTCGCGGGTGATATTGACGCCGTTGACTTTGGCCACCGGCCCATCGGGCACGGAACGCATCACGAGGTCAAGCTTGGTCAGATCCGGGATCTGCGCCCTGGCTGCCAGGGCCACCAGGGCCAGACTGCACGCCAACACGATCTTTGCGGGGGTCGTCATTACTGCTCTCCTGATTCGGTTTCCGTGGCGTTTTCCATTTCGGCCGCTTCTCGCTCCCGCTCCTCCCTCTCCACCCGTTTCTGTTCCGCGATAGCCGTGAGCGTAGTCCGAAGGATCACATGGACGAGCAGAAACACCACCGAGTAGGTCCCCACGAACGTGACGCCGGCGCGGATGGTAATAACGAGCAGATCATACCCGCGCCAAAACCCGATCCCGGCGACAATCGAGGCGACAAACAGAGCGGCCGCGAGGCCCAACAGGTCACTGTTCAACATGACCATGGGCCGGTCTCTATTCTTGGAGGCAGAGGCTGTCACACCGAAGATGCTACCACAAGCGGGAGGGAATGGAAAAGGTTTGGCGGGTCTTGTCAGGCAAAAAGATACTCCAACAGGGCGGCGCCTTCGGTGAAATCGCCGATGAGTAAATCGGCCCCGGCGCGCAGAAGGCGTTCCCGTTTCTCTTCGTTCACACCTTCGCCGCGGACTTCATCGGTGGCGACGCCGATGGTCGAGCATCCGATCTTTTTGCCTTCGCGAATCTCGACGGGGCCGTCGCCGATGGTGAGCACTTCGGAGCCATGGAGGTGGTGCTTAGCCATGAGTTCCTTGAGCACACGTTCCTTGGAGTACTCCTCGATGTTACCGACGGCGCCCCAGATTTCGTCGAAGTACTCGGCCACGCCGACCTTGGCGGCTTCGTTGCGCACGTCATGGCGATCGGTGCCGCTGAAGATATAGAGCTTCACGCCGCGATCGTGCAAGGCCTTGACGAAGTCGATGGCGCCGCGCACAGTGGCTTGCTCGACACTAAGCTCACCGGACTCAAGCTTGGCGATGCGCTCATTGACGGGCACCATGAGGCGGTCGTTGTAGATGTCCTTGTAACCCTTGGCGTCTTTGATTTGGTCTTCGGGCACAAATCCATGGTCGCGGACCATCTTGACCAGAACCTCCATCTGGAGGATGGTCTGGATCCCGGTAGTTTCTTCGATGACCTCGTGTACTTCTTTGACGATCTCCGGGGTGGGTTCAGTGTCCCCACAGATCATCTCGACCATCACCGGTCCCATGATGCGTTGCCATCCCTCGCGCAGCAGGCTTACGGTACCGTCGAAGTCGAACAGGGCGTGTTTGATGGCGCCGCGTTCGATATCGCGGACCGCTTCAATCTGCGTCCCGGGCAGGTAATTTCTCGACATGTGTGATCACTCCTCTACTTCAAATTCGGTCAATGAATGAACGGGAAGCCCGGCGAGCTTGGCACGTCCGTTCAGGGTAGTCAACTCGATGACGAAGGCGACGTCGGCGATCTCGGCGCCCAGGCGCTGGACCAGCGTGGCAATGGCAGCCATCGTGCCGCCGGTGGCCAAGAGGTCGTCGACCAGCACCACCCGGTCGCCCGCCCCAAGCGCGTCGACGTGCATCTCGATGCAGTCGGCGCCGTACTCGAGATCGAATTCCTCGCCAATGGTCTCAGCGGGCAGCTTGCCCTTCTTGCGCGCGGGAATGAAGGGGAGCCCCATCGCGTAGGCCAACGCGCCGCCAAAAATAAACCCGCGGGCGTCGGCCCCCACGATGGCGGTGATGTTCTTGCCGGCGTAGCGTTCCTTCCAGCCGTCCACGACTTGTTGCAGGGCCGGGCCGCTCTTCAGCAGGGTGGTGATATCCTTGAACTGAATGCCTGGTTTGGGAAAGTCGGGCACGTTGCGAATCAGTGCGGCAAGGTCCATATGCGTATCTCCAGGTTATCGTGTATCCAGTGAGCCCATCCGGCGACGGCTAGGGCGACGGCTAGGGATCCGGCCAGAAACCCTAGGGCTTGAAGTCCTCGGGGTGGTCGGACACAAAACTGCGCAACCGGCGCATCGAGTCCTTCTCGATCTGACGGATGCGTTCGCGGGTGAGACTGAAGGCGCGGCCGGTCTCTTCGAGCGTGTGGGCTTTGCCGTCCATCAGGCCGTACCGATACCGTAGAATCTTGGCCTCGCGCGGCGTGAGCTGATCCATCAGTTCTTCCATCTGCTGATCCAACTCGAATTGCGCAATGGCACGATCGACCTTGCGGATCTCGACCGTTTCGGGGATTCCGCGTCCGTCATCGATGCTGGTACTGTCCATGTTGTCCAAGGACGACAGTCCCTCCACAAACCCGCGCAGGCGCCGGGCCTCGGCCACCTTGATACCGAGTTGCTCGGCGACCTCCTCCGCGCTGGGGTGCTTGCCGCTCTTAATGTAGAGGGCTTCGGCCGTTTTTTTGTAGCGGGCGACATTGTCGGTCACATAAACGGGGATACGCACCGTGCGGCCCTGGTTGGAGAGCGAGCGGGTGACAGCCTGGCGGATCCACCAGGTGGCATAGGTCGAGAACTTGCAGCCCCGCTCGGGGTCGTATCGTTCGACGGCCTTCATCAGACCCAGGTTGCCCTCCTCGATGAGGTCGAGCAGCGGGAGGCCGTAGTAGAGGTACTTCTTGGCGATGCTGACGACGAGCCGCAGATTGGAGACGATGAGCTTGTGGCGCGCTTCGCCGTCGCCACCCTGGACCCGGCGCGCCAGGCGGATCTCTTCGGACGTGGACAGGAGCGGAACCTTGGAGATCTCCGAAAGATAAGTGCTTAGTCCGTTTTCTCTCGGGTCCGCCACTTTTCTACCTCACCGTGAACTTCGGTGCCCGGGCCTGCTGTTCGAGCCGCCCCCAGAACGATATGCTGAACCGTTCCAACACATCGAGAATCGACAGTTCCAACTCGTCGGCGCGGATGACGCGCGGCACCTCTTCGAACCCCGCCTGTCTGGCCGCGTAGAGCACGGCCTGTTGGAGGTCACCGATCTCGTCGATCAACCCCGCCTCGACGGCCTGGCGGCCGGTGAAAAGACGTCCGTCCGCGAGATCCTTCGCTTTCTCAAGGTCCATGTCGCGCTCGCGGGCCACGGTCTCCACGAACAAGGCATGAAAATCACTGACAACCTCCTGCATGTGAAGCCGCTGGCGCTCGGTCAACTTGGACCCCCACGACCCCATTCCCTTGAACTCGCCACTGGTAATGGTGTCGAAACGGATGCCGATTCGGTCGAGCAGATCCTTGGGCGAGGTGTACTCGACCATGACACCGATGGAGCCGGTGAGCGAACTGCGGTTGGCAAAGATTCGGTCCGCCGCCAGACAAACGAAGTACGCGCCGGACGCAGCGGTCGACCCCATGGAAGCGACAATGGGAATGCCCTTTTCTTCGGCCCGCTTGACGGCATTGTAGATCTCTTCGGCCACGGTCAGTACGCCGCCGGGGCTGTCTACGCGCAAGACAAGCGCGCACGTGTCGGGATTGGCGAGGAGGTCGTCAAGTTGATCGAGCACGTGTTGCTCGTCCAACATCTCTGCGTTGATGTCGAGCACAGCCACGCCGGGTCCGTAGCCGGTTTCCATCCCGGAAACGCCGACGAAGAATCCTGCGAACGCGGCGGCGATCACGAGGGCGAACAGGCAGCCCAATCGCATAACCGGAGCGCAACCGCCCCGCGATTTGTCGGTGGTGTCAACCATGAAGTGGTCCTCTTAACGACAGCCGCCCAATTGTAATGAAGCCGGAGGGGGCGTTCAAGGCAATGGACGCCGCGGATCCCAATGGGTGTGTTGTGGCGCGCGCGGCAAGCTCAGCCAAGGCTACCCCGGCGTTCGGGGGCCGAACGTTGAAATCAGGGCGGAGACAATGCTTTAATGGCTATGCGTCAGGCGGGTTTGGCGCGGTCGCGATACCCGGGGAGGTGTGCCGTTGAGTAGACTGCCGTTCGGACCTGCGCCCACGCTTCTGATCGTCGTGTGCGTGTTGACGGCCGCGTGGCTGGCGCTTGCGCCGGGTCCTGACGTCCCTCCGGACGGTGTAACGCGCTTGCACGTGCTGACCTTCGCCCAGACCCACTACGACGCCTACAAGGTGATCATCCCCGAGTTCGAGGCGTCGCATCCAGGAGTGCACGTCAAGCTTGAGCTTGGTGACGAGCGTGCCGTCACGTCGCGTCTTCAGTCGGCGTTCTGGGCGGGGACTAAGACGCCCGATCTGGTCGAGGTGGAGATCGGCGCTGTGGGGATGTTCTTCCGCGGACCGCTCGACGAGATCGGCTTCACCGATCTTACCGACCGCGTGCATGAGACGGGCCTCTATGACCGCATTGTCCAGTCGCGTTTCGCGCCGTGGTCTTCGCGGGGGCGGATCTTCGGACTGCCGCACGACGTCCACCCCGTGATGCTGGCCTACCGCCGCGATCTGTTCGAGAAGGAAGGCGTCGATCCCGCCGATCTCGACACGTGGGACAAGTTCGTAGCGGCGGGGCGGCGGATGACGCGCGACATGGATGGGGACGGGATAGTCGACCAGTACATGATCGAGCTGTCAGACTCGGCACACGGGGACCTCGAACCGCTGCTGTTCCAGCGAGGCGGCGGCTATTTCGACGCGGACGGCGCCCTGACGATGGACAACGCCATCGCTGTGGAAACGCTGGCGTGGTACGTGCCGCTGGTGGTGGGGCCCGGGCAGATCGCCAATTCGCTGGGGGCCGGGCAAATCCTGACACAGGCGATGGAGGATGGGTTCTTCCTGTGTCTGCTGTGTCCGGACTGGCGCAGCGCGGTAATCGAGAACGACATGCCGCGTCTATCGGGGAAGATGGGCTTGATGCCGTTGCCCCGCGCCGAGCCCGGCGGGCGTGGCACGAGCACATGGGGCGGGACGATGGTAGGCATTCCCAAACAGTCTCCCCACCCCGACCTGGCGTGGGAGTTGGCGCTGTACCTGTACTACGCACCCGAACCTTTCGAAGAGCGTTTTCGGAACACCAACATCCTGCCGCCGACGCGCGACGCGTGGGACCTGCCGGCCATATCCGAGCCACGGGCGTATTGGGGCGGGCAGCGAATCGGCGATATGTTCGTGTCGATCGCCGACGAGACACCGCCGCAGTATACGAGTCCATACACCCCCCTCGCCAAGACCAAGCTGGGTGAGGCCGTCCTGCAATGCGTCGACTACTACAAGCACAATGGCGAGGAGGGATTCCGTGACTTCGTGGCCCAGACGCTCAAGGAAAAGGCGGACGACATCCGCGCCCTGTTGGAAAGGAACCCCTTCCTGTGAGCATGCACCGCGAGACGTTCTGGGCCCTTCAGCGTAAGGCCGCCCCCTACCTGTTCGTGGCGCCGTTTGTGATTGTCTTCTGCAGCTTCATGGTCTATCCGTTGCTCAACAGCATCTGGTTGGCCTTCCAGTTCACGAACGGCCCTCAGAGCAGCGTGTTCGTGGGCTTCGACAACTTCCTGTTCATGCTGCGCGACCCGGATTTCTGGACGGCGCTGAAGAACACGGCGATCTTCACGCTGTTTAGCGTGTTCCTGCAACTCCCACTCAGTCTCGGGTTGGCACTGCTACTCAACGCGCGCTGGGTACGAGGCCGCAACTTCTTCCGCATGGCTTTCTTCTCGCCCCATCTGGTGGGCCAGGTGTTCGTCGCGCTGCTCTTCTCGCTGATTTTCCTGCCCCATTACGGGCTGCTCAACCGCGCGTTACACGCCGTGTTCGGCGTGGGACTCGACACGAAATGGCTGATGAACGCTAACCTCGTCATGCCCGCGTTGGTGTTGACGTCGCTGTGGATGTACGTCGGCTTCAACATGATCTACTTCCTCGCGGCACTGCAAGCCGTCGATCGCAATCTCTACGAGGCCGCGATGGTTGACGGGGCGAGCCGGTGGCAGCAGTTCCTCCATGTCACCGTGCCCGGGATCAAGCCGATCGCCGTGTTCGTCATCATCATGAGCACCATCGGCTCATTCCAGCTTTTCGAACTGCCGTTCGTGTTGCTCAAAGGCCCGGGGCCGGACAATTCGGCGCTGACAATCGTTATGTATCTGTACAACACGGGGTTCTCGACGGGCGATCTGGGCTACGCCTCCGCGATCGGCTGGGTGCTCGTGCTGATCATCCTTACGGTGAGTCTGGCGCAGGCGAAGGTTACGGGACTATGGAAAAAGAACGTATGAAGGCGAATCGGCCGATGGCGAATCCGGCGCGCAGGATGGGTGGCGCCGTGCTTCCGTTCCTCGTACATGGTGTGCTGCTGGCGCTGGCAGCCATCATGCTGGCGCCGCTGTTTTGGCTGGTGTGCGCGGCGTTCAAGAGCCCCGAGGATCTGTTCCACTACACGTTTGCCTCGCCCCACCCCACGCTGCACAACTGGCGCGTGCTGTTTGAGAAGGAACCGGTCTTCCGGTACGTGGCCAATAGCCTCTTCGTCAGCTCCGCTTTGACCCTTCTCCAACTCCTGACGGCATCGTTGGCGGGATTCGCGTTGGCGAAGTACGAGTTCTGGGGGAAACGGCCGCTGATGACGGTCATGCTCGCCACCATGATGATCCCGGGGCAGGTGTTGTTGGCCCCGACGTACAAGCTGATCAACCACATGGGGCTGATCGATACCTATTGGGCCTTGTTGTTGCCCGGAGCGGTGAGCGTGTTTGGCATCATCCTGTTCCGTCAGTCCATCCTACAGGTTCCCGACGACCTGCTCGACGCGGGGCGAATCGACGGATGCAGCGAGTTCCGAATCTACTGGGAGATCATCCTGCCGGTTTCGCGCCCGATGGTGGGAGCGTTCACGCTGATCGCCTTTATGGGAGCGTGGAACAGCTTCCTGTGGCCGCAGATCGTGCTGCAGAGCCGCCACCTGTTCACCTTGCCGATCGCGCTCAACAACATGGTTGACCTCTACTCGCAGGAGTACGGCGCGTTGATGGCGGGCACCTTGCTCAGCATACTGCCCGTCGCGTTCCTGTTCGCCCTGCTGCAGAAGGAGTTCCTGGCGGGATTGACCAGCGGCGCAGTAAAAGGTTGAGGAATAGCCGTGGCCTGCGTCTGTGTTTGTTCGAGGTACGCTGAACAGGGCAAGCAGAATGAGGCGGGAAGCAATGGGCAGACATGGCACGTTGCAGCGTAGCGCGTGGTTGCTGGCGGTCTTCCTCGCGGCCACGGCCGCCTGGGGACAGATCGGCCCCGCGGGACCCGAGGTAACGATCGAGGGCCTCCTGGAAACAGACGGCGCGCACCCGGGCACGGTGGTGCGGATGGCGGTGCGGGTAGATCTGGGCGACGACAAGTGGCACGTGAATGGAAACGAGCCGCTGGAACCGTATCTGATCCCGACGGCCCTGACGGTCGATCCGCCTGATGGATTTACCGTACTGGCCACGGCCTATCCGGAAGCGAAAAACCTCAACGTAGGCGGCGGCGAGGAGCCGCTGGCCGTGTATGAGCGCACCTTTGTCATCGGCCTGCAACTCGAGATCGGCGCATCCGTCACCCCGGGCGAACACGTCCTCGAAGGCTCGCTACGCTATCAGGCGTGTGACGACACGCGCTGTCTAATGCCCCAGAACTTGGCGGTCCGTCTCCCCATCGCGATTGTCCCCGCCGGACGGCCGCTGACGCCGCAGTATACCCCGTTGTTTGCGTCATTGGAGTTCGCCGGCACGCAGGGAACTCTTGAGGCGCCACCCGTCGCTGAGGCGCCTGTTGAGGCGCCAGCCAAGGCGGCCAACTGGCAGGACTTGGCCGGCGCGTTCACGATCGCTGGGGAGGCATCGGGATATCTGGGCGTGGACGATTTCGTGGCCTTTCTCGACCGCGTCGAGTCGGGCGCTGGGGACGGTGAGGCGAACCCGCTGACAAACCGCGGGCTGTGGTTCGTGATTCTGTTCGTATTGGGCGGCGGCGTGCTGCTAAATCTGACCCCGTGCGTACTGCCGCTCATTCCCATCAACCTGGCCATCATCGGCGCAGGCGCCAAAGCGGGGTCGCGCACACGCGGGTTCCTGCTGGGAGGCGCGTACGGACTGGGCATCGCACTGGCGTATGGCGCGCTGGGACTGGTGGTGATCCTGGGCGTGTCCAGCACGTTCGGATCGCTGAACGCGACGTTCTGGTTCAACGGACTGATCGCGATCATATTCACCGCGCTGGGGTTGGCGATGTTCGACGTGTTCTTAATCGATCTCACGCGCTTCCAGGCCAAGGTCGGCGTCAAGAAAAAGGAAGGCGGCAGCTTCTTGCTGGCATACGCCATGGGTACCGTGGCGGCGCTACTGGCGGGGGCGTGCGTGGCGCCGGTGATCATCTCGACGATCGTCTATGCGCAGAACCAATACGCCAAGGGCGTCGCTGCCGCCTTACTGCTGCCCTTCGTGCTGGGCGCGGGGATGGCGTTACCATGGCCGTTCGCGGGCGCGGGCCTGTCCTTCCTGCCCAAGCCGGGCAAGTGGATGGAGCGCGTGAAGTATGCGTTCGGCGTGTTGATCCTGGGGTTCGCAGCCTACTTCGGTTACCAGTCGTATTCACTGTTCAGCAACCGTTATCTAGTCGATCCCGCTGCCGTGGAACGCAGCGCACAAGCCATGGATGAGGAGGGTTGGGTCTCTTCGCTGTCGGCGGGGTTGGCCGAGGCCCAGCGCATGGACAAGCCTGTCATCATCGACCTCTGGGCAACGTGGTGCAAGAACTGTCTAGTCATGAACAAGACAACGCTCAAAGACGCGTCCGTACGTGCCCGGCTCGACGGGTATGTGAAGGTGAAGTTCCAGGCGGAGGATTGGAGCGACCCGGACACGCGCGCCGTAATGGAACACTTCGGCGTGATTGGTCTACCAACCTACATCGTGCTCACCGGAACGTCCGGTGCGTCGAGTGGCGCCCCTTTAGCGCCCCGATAACGCGGCCAAGCCCACGGCGGCGCCACGCGGTATCCGTCGGCCTCGCCCCTCCGTGCGCGCGAAGCGCTAACCGCTTTTCTTTGCTTCTTTCTTTTCACGAGAAAAGAAAGAAGATCCGAGCGCCATGCTTTCTATTCATCGGCGCTGTGCGAAACTGGGGAGCAGTGAGGGGTGACGGGCTCTTCCTTAAAGAAGAGGCCGAGGACGACCGCCACGACTAGCGACAACGCCGCCGGGGCCATCCAGAAATGCTGGAAGTCGATCGCGCCGGTGTCGGGGTTGGTCAGCCATTGGGCGAAGTAGCCACCGCCGATGAGTCCCGTCAGCGGGCCGAACCCCGTGATGACGATGGTGAGCAGTTGCTGCGCCCCCGCCCGGGTCTCGAGCGTGCTGTGCTGGTCGATGTAGAGGTAGGCGGTGGTGAAATAGAAGGCGTAGCAGAACCCGTGCAGTCCGATGGCGGACGCGATGAGAGCGTCGGGGCGCCCGTAGGCGAAGATGGCATAGCGCACGGTTTGCGCGAGCAGCCCGATGATCATGGTTTGCTTGATCGTCAACCGCATCAGGCAAACGCCCAGCAATCCCAGCACAATGACCTCCGACAATTGACCGAAGGCCATGGTAGGCATAATGATGTGGTTGGCGAACCCGATCTGGCTGAGGAAAGGGCTCATGCCGAGGTAGTAGATTTGGTGGAGGAGGCTGGCGAAGAAGGTAAGGGCGCACAGCAGCAGCATGCTGGGCCGGGCAAACAACTTGAGCGCTTTTCCGTACGCGGCCAAGGTCCGCTTGGTCATGTCGACCTTGGAAACGGGTAGCGTGAGCGAGTAGAGCGCCAAGCTGAACGAGGCGCAGGCGGAGATGTAGAGCAGGTGCGGGAGCCGCGCCGTGGGTGTAGCGCCCCCACGCAACCAGAAATAGCCGAATACCCAGGCGACCACCACCCACCCGACCGTTCCCCACATGCGGATCCCGCCGAAGTCGCGCTTGGCATCGGGCACGTGATGGAGGGCGACCGTGTTGGTCAGGCCGAAGGTCGGCGTGAACATGAGGCCATAAACGAAATAGAGGCCAAGGAAAGCGTAGAACGTGGTCTGTTGCGAAAGCGCAAGCATGACGACGCCCGCCAGCAAGTGACACAGGCCAAGGAGCCGCTCGGACCGGATGTGGCGGTCCGCGACGTGGGAGGTGATGAAGGGCGCGATAAGAGCCGCGGCCGCAGGCATCGCGAGGATAACGCCCACCTGGCGCGGCTCGAAGTGCAGGTAGTTCTTCAGGTAGTGGCTGAGGATCGGGTAGGTGGCCCCCGGGACAAAATACTCCAGGAACATCATGACGGAGAGCCGGTACTTCATCGAGCGTCGCACGGAGGGGACATCCTTGGAGGTGGTCGGGCCTGGCTGCAAGCGCGATTATACGCCATGGGGAAGACAGAGGCGAATTGCGCCGGGACGGCCATCACGACGGCAGACGCGGGTGTCACGAGTCCGCCAACGGCGGACTTTGGGCAGGCGACGCCCGTGGGGTATACTCACCATCGCACATCTGGGGAACAACGGAGAATGCCGCTCATGCTCGCGCTCGACAACACCGTGCTGGTCATCATCGACTTTCAGGAGGGTCTCCTCCCCAAGATCCACGGCGCGGACGAAGTACTGGCACGCGCGGCCAAACTCGTCCAGTTCGCACGCGAACTCGACGTGCCTATCGTGTGGACGGAGCAATACCCGAAAGGACTCGGCAAAACCGTCGAATCCCTCGCGGCCATTATCGAGGGCCTCACACCTATCGAGAAGCTCGCCTTCGGCTGCTTCGGCGAAGGCGCTTTCACCGAGGCCGTCGCCGCGACAAACCGAAAACAACTGCTCGTGGCCGGGATCGAAGCACACGTGTGCGTGCTCCAGACCGTGCTGGCGGGACTCGACAGCGGATACGAAGTTTTCGTCGTACGCGACGCCGTGGGATCGCGTGCCCCGAGCGACTACGACGCGGCTCTGGCCCGCATGCAGGCCAACGGCGCCGGGATCGTGACCACCGAAATGGCCATGTTCGAAATACTCCGGGCGGCGGGCACGCCGGAGTTCAAGAAGATCCTCCCGCTGATCAAGTAACCATCACACGTCCAAAGAAAACCGAACCAAGGAGGTAGAAACAATGTGGGCTCCCATAAGCGCGCTGGCGCTGCTACTGGTATGTGGAGGTTTCTCCGCGGCGGCCGCGCCCCTCGTCACGGCCTTCGACGACGACGGCATGATCACCATCAACGGTGAACGGACCTTCATCATCGGATCCTACTACGAGGCCAAGTCCGACCGCCCCTATGCGGAAATGGCCGAAGCCGGCTTCAACCTCGTCCGCACCAACGGCGATACTGAGAGCATGGACAAGGCCCACGCCGCCGGCCTCGTCACCTGGACCACCGTCGGCGCCATCGACCTCGACAACCGGGAGACATCCACCGCCGCCCTCACGGAACGCGTCAACAAGGTTAAAGACCACCCCGCCGTCGCCTTCCTCGAAACCATCGACGAACCCGCGTGGGACTGGAACAAGCCGGGCTCACGCGTCTCCTGGCAAACCTTCGCGGACGCCTACCCCATCATCAAGGCGGCCGACCCCAACCACCTCCTTTACATGAACCACGCCCCCACCAACCTCGTCAAGACCATGCGTCAATACAACGCCGGCACCGACATCGTCGCCATGGACATCTATCCCGTCAACCCCGGCGGACTCCAGTCGATGTTCGCGCTCTTCCCCGACGGATTGCAGGGCGACCTCAACAACGAACATATCAGCCAGGTCGGCGAATATGTCGACAAGATGCGCCAGGTCACCGGCCCCAACCGCCCCCTGTTCATGGTGCTCCAGGCCTTCGCATGGGAGATGCTGCAAGACAAGTCCGGCATCTTCGAACGGCGCGAAGAAAAGGTCCTCTACCCCACCTACTCCCAGACCCGCTTCATGGCCTATCAGTCCATCATCAAAGGCGCCAATGGCATCATCTACTGGGGCAGCCACTACACCCCGCAACCCTCGCAATGCTGGACCGACATCAAACGCGTCACACGCGAGATCGCCGACCTTGCCGCGCCCCTTGCCGAGCGCACCGCACCCATTGCGATTGAAGTCGACTATCACGAGATGGGCCATTCAGTCGACGATGGCGTCCAATGGCGCGTCAAGGAACACGGCGGCAAGCGCTATCTGTTCACCTGCAACGCCGACAAGAACGCCTGCAAAGCCACGCTGTCCGGACTGGGCGGCGCAACCGCGTGCAAGGTGCTCACCGAAGACCGCGAGTTACCCGTCGAGAACGGCGCCATCACCGACACTTGGCGCCGGTTCGACGTGCATGTCTACGAACTAAGCGAGTAGAACGAGCGTGAGACGTAGCACGGGCTTCCAGCCCGTGTTCATGGGCAGGATGCCCATGCCACCTCAGCCATGGTCCGCGCCAGCCGGGCAATCTCACCGGGCTAGCCGTCCAAACGCTCCGGCGTGTCCGCAACCGGCGCACCGCCGACGGCCTCATCCGCGGCGGAATCGGAGGCGTCCGGATCGTCGGCAGGCGCGGGAGGCGCCCAATCCTCGGACTGCTCCGAATCCTCGACTGCTCCACCGGTCTCAGACGTCACACCGTCATCCTCGTCAGGCGGGTTGGGCGCCAAGTCGGCGGGGTCCGGCTCATAGGGCTCGCCGCCGGGGATCTCGGCGTATGGGTCGTCGTCCGAGCCGTCGTCACCCGCACCCGTGAAATGGTCGATGTACTCTTCAGGCGTGCGCCGCGACAGATCCTGAAGCTCATTCTTGATCGGCTTCAGTTCCTCTTTCATCTCGCGCTTCACATCATCGACGTAGCCGCGCATGTCGCGCCAAGCGCGCATGGCGAGCTTGGCGAATTCCGGAAACTTCTCCGGTCCCATCACCACGAGCGCAAGGCCCGCGATGATGATCATCTCCGTCATACCCAGATTGCCGATCATTACCCTGTCACCTCAACCTGCACCCGTACCGGAGTCTGCTTGCTCTTTGCGTCGGCGCCGCACGACCAGATAGGACATCCAAATACTCATCTCGTAGAGGATGACCAGCGGAAGCAGCATAATCAACATCGAGATGGGGTCGGGCGGTGTCAGTACGGCCGATCCCACCGCCATCAGGATGATAGCAACGTGGCGGTATTGCCTCAACGTCGCAGGCGACAACAAGTCAAGATACACCAGGATCAACACCACCATCGGAAACTGGAACGCGACCGCAAACCCGGTCAGCCCCTTGATAATCATCGACACCGTCTCATTCATCCGGAACTGCTGATCGACACCCTCCGGCAGGAACCGCCCCAAGTACGGCAGCACCAGCGGGAACACGCCCAAATACGCAACCAGCACGCCGAATACCACAAAAAAAGCACACCCCACCAACAGAAAGCGAACCGCCTTCTGTTCTCGCCCCGTCAAACCCGGAAAGATGAATGCACATAGCTGATAGACCACGATTGGGAACGCAAACAGGATCCCCGCGTAGGCCGACAGTTTCAGCTTGACCAGAAATGCCTCGAGCGGGTTGCCTGCATACCAACGCACGAGCATGCCCTGCGGCTTGCCGGGCTTCTCATCAGGCTCCGCCGGGGACTCCTCCCCAGGCTTCACGCCGCCGCCGGCTTCGGACTGTCCATCTTCCTCCACGGGAGCATCGGTGATGATGCCGGCGTCGCGCAACGGCGACAGCGGACGCGATACGACCTGGAAGATCGTGTTGGAAAAGATATAGCAGACGATAAAACACACGCCCACGGCGATGCCCGACCGGATGATGCGCACGCGCAATTCGGCCAGGTGTTCCGTGAAGGTCATACGTGTTTCTTTGTCTGACAACTCGCCACCTGTTCATCGCTTTCAAGAGTGGGGTGAGCCGCCCGGTGTGTCTCCCACGCTGGAGATCAGAACGGCCATGGCCTAGGCTATAGTTCCAAGAAAACGGCAGAACGCGCCCGGGCGCCGCAGCAGGCCGCCACGCAGTCAGGCCGTACAACTACAGGATTGACTCGGACCCTCTGGGCACATCGCCGCCCGCCGGTGCAGCCGGCGGCGCTTCAGGTGCGCCCGCCTCGGCCATGGTCGGCTTTGGACCGACCCCTTCAACATATTCCTTCAGCGCTTTGCCCGGTTTGAAGGTCGCCACGAACTTCTCGGCGATACTCACCTCTTGGCCCGTACGCGGGTTCCTGCCAATACGCGCGTCGCGTTTCTTCACCTCAAAAACGCCAAAGTTGCGAATCTCCAGCCGCTGTCTCTCGGCCAAGCATTCCGTCACGGTGTCCAACGCCGCTTGCACCACGCTGGCCACCTCGTTCTGGGTGTATCCCAATCGCTCAGCAACCGCAACCACCAGCTCTCGTTTTGTCACGCGTATCTCCTTTTCGGCGTACAAAACCACCGCCACGCCCTCCCCGGCCCGGCGCTCCTGCAAATCGCACTCCCCGCGCTTTCGCCATTCGAATCGGTGATACTATATCGACGACGGCCGCTCCACGATGCCAAACTGAACCATAGCATCGTAGTACATGCTCCGGACGGTCGAGAAAGGCGGGAAAGGTAGCAGTATGATCGCCCCAATAACCGCCGCGATCACGACCACAACGATCAGGTTCTTCTTCGCCTTGTCCGACATGCCGCCACCGCCGCCGCCAACGGCGCCGCCGCCCGTCGGCATCAGGAACACTTTCTCGCCCGCTTCCGCGCGCAGTTTCTTGTCCTCGACCATACCCAGCGTCTCGTTGATCGAGATAAACGCGCGGTGCCATTCGGTCTGCAACTTCTTGACCGCCACCTCGGACTGGGAGTAGATCGCCTCAAGACTCGTCGCACCCGACACGATGTTCATCAGGTTCCCGTCGATGTTGTAATCCGCCTGCAACATCTCTTTCAGAACGCGATGCTCGCGCGCCAGCTTGCTCTTGATCTTGAGGAACTGTCCCTCCAACTGCGCTTTGTTGGCTTCCTGCTTGGGATAAGCGCTCAACACTTGATTGAAGAGAAGCCAGTCGTTCATGAACTCCCGGCACAACTCCACCCGTTTGGTGAGCTGATCGACAACTGCTTGTTGTTTCTTGCTAAGTGCCATCGCTGACGGCATCTCCATAAGTGCGCCAAGAACCACCCCAAAAGACCTACCTAATCTAGCATACGGAAATCTCAATGTCAAACCGCACCCCGGTAAGTCATGGTATCCGATGCCCTTAACCCACATCGATCACCGTTGCCCGGCGCGAGAGCATGCAGACGCCGTCAGATTAGGGTGTTCGCGAGGCAAGCCGAACGCCAGCGTATTGAGACACGCTGGCGCCGGAGGCCAGGAGAACGGCGCGACATGGCCGCAGATACCCGCTCGCGGAAGAGTGATCGGTGAACGACACGAGGGGGGCCATGCCTCTCACACAGGCTTGACGACACCCTGTTGAAAAAGTGGATTCTCGGTTGACGAATGGATGTCTCCAGACGGAACACGGGACAGCCGAATAACCTATAACCAGAACAGCCCAAATGACTTATGAAGTGTCGCACAGCGTCGATGAAACACAGAAATATCAGAATACACACATGTGGAAAACCTGTGGATATCTCGCACTTCAGCACATTCACTCGCGAAAGAGTTCCTCGACTTGCCAACGGCCCAGTGCGCAAATCCACTGCTCTCAAACCGTTGGACAGAAGCGCATGCACTTGATGCGTGCCAGGAAAAGCGCTCGCGCCCCATGCAAACGCACGGGGCGCGGGGGGACAGAATCGGTTCAAGAGCGGGAAACTCAGAATCCCGCGTTCTTCCGAACGCGCATCCGCAGCGCATTCAGCTTGATGAACGCGCCAGCGTCGGACTGTTGATAGGCGCCTTCGTCTTCGTCGAACGTCGAGATGCGCTCGTCGTACAACGTCTTCGGCGCGCGGCGCCCGACCACGTCGCAGTTGCCCTTGTACAGGCGCATCCGTGCAGTGCCGGTCACGTTCTCCTGCGTCTTCTTGACGAAGTCCATCATCAGTTCCATCTCGGGCGAATACCAGAAGCCGTTGTAGATGAGTTGGGCGATCTTCGGCGACATCTGATCGCGCAGGAAAGTCACTTCGCGATCCATCGTGATCGACTCGACCGCGCGGTGGGCGGCATACAGAATCGTGCCGCCGGGCGTCTCATACACGCCGCGCGACTTCATGCCCACGAACCGGTTCTCGACCATGTCCACGCGTCCCACGCCGTTGGCGCCGCCCAACGCATTCAGTTTCTCCAACAGCGCCGCGGGCGACAGACGTTCGCCGTCCACCGCCACCGGCGTGCCCTCTTCGAAATCGATCTCGACATACGTGGGCTCGTCGGGTGCCTTGCGCGGGTCTACGGAGAGCACGAACATGTCCTCCGGCGGCTCCGTCCACGGATCCTCGAGAATGCCGCCCTCGAAAGAAATGTGCAACAGATTGCGATCGGAACTGTAGGGCTTCTTGACGGTCGTCGGCACGGGGATCCCGTGGGCGGCGGCGTACTCCATCATCTTCGGCCGGCTGATCAGATCCCATTTCGGGTCGCGCCACGGCGCGATAATCCGCACGTTCGGCTCGAGGGCGTAGTAGGTCAGTTCAAAGCGGACCTGGTCGTTGCCCTTACCCGTCGCGCCGTGCGAGACGGCGTCGGCGTTCTCTTTGCGCAACACCTCGATCTGCTGCTTGGCGATCAGCGGACGCGCCACGCTCGTGCCCAACAGATAGAAGCCTTCGTAGATGGCGTTGGCCTGCATCGCCGGGAACACGAAATCGCGCGCGAACTCCTCGCGCAAATCCTCGACGTACACGGCGCACGCACCCGTGTCGACCGCCTTCTGACGTGCCGGCTCCGTTTCCTCACCCTGGCCCACGTCAGCGATATAGGCGACCACTTCCGCCTTGTAGGTCTCTTTCAGCCACGTCAGAATAACCGACGTGTCCAAGCCCCCCGAGTATGCCAATACGATCTTTTTCACATCCGCTGCCATGGATCTCATCCCTTCCCGTT
>JAACEL010000289.1 GCA_011682535.1 Nitrospiraceae bacterium
AGAGGGAGGAAACGGCATGTACGCAGTAGGCTGCCTGCGTGCTGGGACTCCTACTCGACGCGGCCGTGATTGCCATGTGGCTCACGCCTCTGGGCGAACGCTTGCCCCTCGACCGAGTGGACTACGGTATTTTCACCGGCGTGCCATCGCCTCTTCTCATGTTCGTGGTGGCCCACACGCTGGCCGTCATGGCAGTGTGGTGTGCGTTCCATGCCGGACCGAGCGCCTTGGTCCGCCTGGGCAAAAACCGGTCATGTGGCAAAGGCGCGAATGACGTGGAGCCCACATAGCCCCGAAGGGGTGATAGCGGCTCTGGTCCGCAACCACAATAGAAGCCCAAGGCAGCCCTACTCCCCCACGCAGGCGGCGGGCTGGCCGGCGAGGTCGGCGGCCGTGGTTTCTTGGAGGAACCGGAGGTAGCGCTCGCGCACAGGACTCCACCGTTCGGCCAGCACGCAGGGCTGTTTTGGGCATCCTTCAACGCCGAGGAGGCATTCGTGCCACCGATCAAAATTTTCGAAGGTCTCAAGCGCCTGGTAGAGGGAGATGCTGCGCGCATCACGTGCAAGTCGTACACCGCCGCCAACGCCTTTCTGCGAGAGGAGAAGCCCCTGACGTGAGAGCCTGTGAAGGAGCTTGCCGAGATAGTTTACGGGTGCATCGATTTGTTCAGCGAGGCTGGCTGTGCCCACCCAAGTGTCTTCGGGTGCGCGTGCGAGAACGGTCATTGCGCGAATGATGTAGACACTAGTTTTCGAAACCATACGTGCCGATACTTCCCCGATCAGACAAAAAGAGGGCGCCCCTCTTTTCTCGTCCGCTGTGCTGTCCACCACATAGCCCGCCACGGCGGGCCACTCCTACTTCCGCGTTCCCCGCTCCCCCTGGACTCCCTGTATCTCCAAGTCTTTGAATCATACCACGATGCAGGATTGGATTAAACTGGTTTTTGTCTGTGGTGGTCTTGCAATGGCCGCCGTGCAAGCGCTCCGGACAGAAACGCGGCATTGTACTCGGGAGCATTGACACTCAGGAGATGGGCACCAACGGCGTCATTCTCCTGGCCGCCCTACTGCTCAACATCACCATGGCCAAGATCAACACCGCTGACTGACAGTCACCACGCAATTTGAACTCAGGCCGCGGGCCGGATAGTATGTTGCCACATTCTTGAGGTACTGTGGCCCTCAACCCGTCTAGAGCATTTCATAATTGAGATGCCCTCTATCTGCGACCGTGAGGACAAGGCTGACGAAGGAATGAGGACGCAGCCATAACGAGCTATGGCGAGTCCTTGTGACGCGGGCAGCCGACACCGCAACAAGCAGATTGATGGCAGATCAATCGTGAGACGCTCTAATACAAGGAAGCCGAGGCATATGAACACAAGAATCCGAATCGAGCTGTCTGTCATGATGTTCCTGGAGTTCTTCATTTGGGGCGCGTGGTTCGTCACGATGGGCACATACCTGGGGAAAGGCCTTCAGTTCGCGGACGGCGACATCGGCAGCGCCTACAGCACCACTGGATGGGCCGCTATCTTGTCGCCGTTCTTCGTCGGCATGATCGCCGACCGGTTCTTCTCGGCGCAGAAGGTGCTCGGCGTTGCCCACATCATCGGCGGCGTGATTCTATACTATGCCGCCACGGTGACCACGCCGGGGCTGTTCTTCTGGGTTGTGCTGGCCTACGCCTTGTGCTACATGCCCACCATCGCCCTCGTAAATGCCATTGCCTTCAATCAGATGAAGGACGCAGAGAAGGAGCTGCCGCCGATTCGCGTGCTGGGTACGATCGGCTGGATCGTGGCCGGTCTGCTGATCACGTTGCTGGGCATCTTGGGCGTCAAAGGGATCGAGGCCACGGCCCTGCCGATGAAGATGGCCGCGGGCGCATCAATTCTCATGGGTCTGTACTCGTTCTTCCTGCCGAAGACTCCACCGAAGGTTGGCGGGAAGAAGGTCACCATCGGCGACGTGCTCGGCCTCGACGCCTTCAAGCTCATGAAGGACCGCTCGTTTGCAATCTTCGTGCTCAGCTCCCTGCTCGTCTCCATACCTCTTGCCTTCTACTACAGCTTCGCCAATCTGTTTCTGAACGAGGTCGGCATGACGGGCGTGGCTGCCAAGATGAGCATGGGGCAAATGTCGGAGATCGTTTTCATGCTGGTGATGCCGTTCTTCTTCGCCCGGTTCGGCGTCAAAAAGATGCTGCTGCTCGGGATGCTTGCCTGGGTCGTGCGATACGTCCTCTTCGCGTATGGCAATCCGGGCAGTCTCGTCTTTATGTTCTACGGCGGCATCCTACTGCACGGCATCTGCTACGACTTCTTCTTTGTCACCGGCCAGATCTACGTGGACAACGAGGCCCCCAAAGAGATCCGGGCCAGCGCCCAGGGCTTCCTGGCCCTCGTCACCTATGGAGTCGGCATGGTCATCGGCAACAAGATCGCCGGAATAGTGGCCGATCACTACAAGACGCTGGACGAAGTCACCGAAGCCGTTGGCCACCTCTGGACCAACATCTGGCTCATCCCCGCCGCCATGGCGGCCATCGTGGTCGTGCTGTTTGCCCTACTTTTCACCGAAAAGAAGAAAGCCACGGCCTAGACATCGACCACAACCACCATCCGCGAGGCGGTCGGTGGCGGCTGATGCCGCCACCTTGATGCCTCCTCCTGCGTGCGCGAAGCACTGCCCGCATAGGATCGGTGTCTATTCCTCGCTCCCACGCTCCGGCATGGGAGCGGAGGGTTCATCTTCCCCCCGCAGCCCAATCGGTTGCACCCTCTCTCGCCGCTTGCTACCATGGCCCTCTGGACCGTATTGAGGAACCCCGCATGAACGTCGGTATCATTGGATTCGCCCGATCGGGCAAGACGACCCTTTTCAACGCCATCAGCGGCGCGCACGCCGCCGTGGGCGCATTTGGTAGCCGCGACGCGAACATCGCCGTCATCAAAGTGCCCGACGAGCGCATCGACCGCTTATCGGAGATCTTCAAACCCAAGAAAACCACCTACGCTGAGTTCCAGTTTCTAGACATCGCGCCGAACGAGTCGGATGCGGAGAAGAAGGTGCTCGACAGCGCGTCGTTGACGACGCTCAAGAACTCCGACGCGCTTGTGCACGTGGTACGGGCGTTCGAGAACGAGAACGTGATGCACCCGGCCGGGTCGGTGGACCCCGTGCGCGATTGCGGCGCGTTGGAGGAGGAGCTTCAACTCGCCGACCTGATCGTTATCGAGCGGCGGGTCGAGCGGTTGACGAAGGAGAATCGCAAGGACGCGGAGTACGAGATCCTCAAGCGCTGTGCGGCCCATATCGAGGAGGGGAAGTCGCTGCGCTCGCTTGAACTGAGCGCGCAGGAAGCCAACGAGATTGCCGGTTACTGCTTCCTCTCGCAGAAGGCCCTGATGCTGGTGGGCAACTATGGCGAGGAGTCGATCGGGGAAGACGATCCCTCCGGCCTGGCCGCGTATGCCGCCGAACATGGTTTCACGCTCATCGGCCTCTGCGGGGAAATGGAGTTGGAGATCGCCGAGCTGTCCGAAAAAGACCGCCAGGCGTTCCGCGACGACTTGGGCCTGGGTGAGGGCTCGCGCATGCGCTTCCTGCACGCCGCCTACGACATGCTCGGCCTGATCAGCTTCATCACCGCCGGCGAACCGGAGGTCCGCGCGTGGACCATCCGCAAGGGCACCCACGCGGTCGACGCGGCGGGCGTCATTCACTCCGATCTCCAGCGAGGGTTCATCCGCGCGGAAGTGGTCGGCTACGACGACTTCATCGCGGCGGGCACGATGGCCAAGGCCAAGGAACAGGGACACGTCTCCGTCGAGGGCAAGGACTATGTGGTATGCGATGGCGACATGCTCTTGATACGCTTCAACGTGTAACGCCGAATCGGACGGGCCAAGTGGAAAGGCGGATCCGTGAGTGAAAAGGAAGTGCAAGACCAAGCTGCTGCGAACGTCGAACGGATCATGGCCCTGTGCAAACGTCCGGGGCGCATTCTGATCCTGATGCAGGACAATCCCGATCCGGACGCGCTGGCCAGCGCGGCGGCGCTTCACGACCTCACCCACCACCACGTGAAGAAGCACGCGGTGCTGGGCTATGGCGGCATCTGTGGACGCGCCGAGAACCGCGCCATGATCGACATCCTCCGGATCGGCGTCAAGCGCCTCACCCCCGACCAGATCGAGCGGTTCCGCACCGTATGCCTGGTCGATACACAGCCTCGGTCGGGCAACAACATCCTCATGCCCTCACGCCTGCCCGAGGTGGTGGTCGACCACCACCTGCTTCCCAAGCGCGGGCCCTGGATGGCCGAGTTCGCCGACGTCCGCCCCGATTACGGCGCGTGTTCCACCATCTTCTACGAGTACCTTCAAGCCACGAACGTCCGGATCACGCCGCGCCTGGCGACGGCGCTCTTCTACGGCATCCAATCCGACACGCAGGATCTGGGCCGCGAAGCCAACCCCGCCGACATCCGCGCCTATCGCGACCTGTTTCTGATCGCCGACAAAAAGAAGCTGGCCCACATCCATCACGCCCCCGTCCCGCCCGAGTATTTCCGCATGCTGGCCGACAGCCTGGCGACTTGCGTCGTGGCGGGCACGACGGTCGTCAGCCAGATTCCCGAGTGCACCAACGCCGACATGATCGCGGAAGTGGCCGATCGCCTCATGCGCCTGGAGGGCATGCGGGCGGCCGTATGCTACGGCGTGTTCGGCGACACCATCCACTTGTCCGCGCGCGCGCTGGACGCGCGGGGCAATTGCGCGCGCAGGATGAAACGCGTCGTGGCCCGCCTGGGTTCGGGCGGTGGCCATCGCAGCATGGCGGGCGGGCAGATTCCCATCAATGGCGATGCCGAGAAACGTCTGGCGCTTGTGCAGGCCCGCATTCTCAAGGCCTTCGCCCCCAACCGCGTGCCGGTTCCCCTGTGCGAGGCATTGCCCCCAGGCGGAGAAGGTGGACAATCCCAACAATGAACCGCGGCGCAGACCCGGGGGTCCGCGCCGCGGTTGTATGATCGTGGTTTGGTGTATTTAGGCGAGGTCGCGCCATCCGCGCCGGTACGTGCGGCGGAGGTACTCGTTGGCCTCGGGCACGTTCGTGACGCGCAGTTTCTCGGCGTCGTATTCGATCCTCTTGCCACTCTTGACGGCCAGATTGCCCAGCAGCACCATCTCGGTGAACGGGCCGGCGTACTCGAAGCCCTTCTTGAGCGAACCCTTCGGCGGGTCGATGCCCTTGCACGAATCGATCCATTCCTGGTAATGGCCGGTCGAGTTCGGGATGGACTTCTCGGGGCGGTCGAAATCCTTCATGCGCTCACGCGGGATGAGGCAGGGGCCACCCCCATAGGTTCCGCACGCCAACATGCCATCGTCGCCGACGAAGATCGTGCCGTTGTCGCCGTCGCCCAACTTCTCATCCGGACCGACGCCTTCGGGGCGCGGAGGCAGCTTGCCGCCGTCGTACCACACCAGCTTGACCGGCGGCATGTCGCCGCGAGCGGCGAATTCGTAGGTGATAATCGACCAAGCCGGGAAGGTCTCGTCGTTGTTGCCTTCCTGGACCGCCTCGATGCTCATGGGGAACTCGAGTTTCAGCGCGGTGTAGGCCGGGTCCATGATGTGGCAGGCCATGTCGCCCAGGGCGCCGCAGCCAAAATCCCACCACCCGCGCCACTTGAACGGCGCATACGCATGGTTGAACGGGCGCTTGGGCGCTGCGCCGAGCCACAGATCCCAGTCGAGTGTGTCGGGAATACGGTCGACTTTCGTGGGCCGCGGGATGGCCTGGGGCCAAATCGGCCGGTTGGTCCAGATGTGGGCCTCGCGCACCTTGCCGATCGCGCCGGCATCGATCCACTCGCACAGACGCCGCACGCCCTGCCCCGAGTGGCCCTGGTTGCCCATCTGCGTCGCCACGCCCGTCTCACGCGCCAACTCGGTCAGGCGGCGCGCTTCGTACACGTCATGCGTGAGCGGCTTCTGGACGTATACGTGCTTGCCCATCTGCATCGCGGCCACCGCGGCCGGCGCGTGCATGTGGTCGGGAGTCGAAATCGTCACCGCGTCGATGTTGTGATACTCCTTCTCCAACATGACCCGGAAGTCTTTGTACTTCGTCGCGTTCGAAAACTCCTTGAACGTGCCGGCCGCGTGTTCGAAGTCCACGTCGCACAGAGCCACTATGTTGTTGTCGCCGGCTCCCGCCGCGCCACGCACGTCGCTGTGGCCCTTGCCGCCGACACCGATGCCCGCGATGTTCAGCTTCTCGTTGGCCGAGATGACCCGCTTGCCCCGCATCGGCGCCCGGCCAGTGGTCGCACAGCCCGCCGCCATGATGGCCGAGCCAAAAACGAAAGTTCGCCGTGATATATTGCGCTTGCTCATAATGCTTTCCTCTTCAGACGCGTTTGTTAACCGCCCGCCTCCACTGCGCACGGATTGGCCGCGTTTCCCTGTTTGATCGATGATTATAGGGCAAGCGCACCGGGAATTGCCAACTGCGACAGAGGTTTCCTTTGCCCACCTGAAAACGGCCCCCGGAGGGGCGAAATTTCGGGCTCTTCCGGTTTTCGCGTACTTCGTTCTGATACCGCCTTTTTGACAGGATAACAGGATGAACTGGATGGTTTGCATCCTGTAAATCCAAGG
>JAACEL010000034.1 GCA_011682535.1 Nitrospiraceae bacterium
CACTCGTCGCGGTGGCCGGCGTTACGTTGGCGGTACTGCTCGAAGTTCTCCGCTTCTCTGCAGAAGATCTGGACCACACGCATGCCGCTGATATTCTCCTGCGCATACGCATTGAGACTCGCGATCTTCTTCCGAATCTCCAGATACGACTTCTGCACGTACTTGCGGAAGACTACACCAGTCAGGAAGACAAAAGGAATCGGACTGAGGGCGATCAGCGTCAGTTGCCAGTTGTTCCAGGCCATGAACACCAGGACCACCACGATCACGAACAGGTCGTTGATGATCTGGACAACGCCGCCCACGATCGTATCCTGGATTTTCTCGACATCGTTCGTCACACGGGTCATTAATCGCCCGACTGGGTTGCGATCCAGGAAGCGCAACGACATGCGCTGCAGGTGCGTGAAGATCTCCATCCGCATCCGCAGCATCGTCTTCTGGCCGACGATCGAGACGATCAGCGTCTGGAAATACCGGCAGAGCGCCTCACCCAACAGCAGAAGAGCGATGATACCAATCAGCCGCACGAGGCCGCCACGGTCGTCAGCGGCTTTGGCCGCGGCCTCCGCCATCAAATCCGGCCCGGCATCGCTGCCAAACTGGACAATCTGTTCATCGAGCGCGACGCGCTCGGGATCGTTGATGTACCAAGCGATCGCCTTCCAATTCAACCATGGCGTCAGCGTGCTTAAGATCGCCATCAACAGCAACAGCACAACAGCCAGTGCCAGCGCCTTGCGGTGGGGGCGGACATACACGATGAGACGCTTCATCAAGTGCGCATCGTAGGCGCGCTGCTGAACCTCGTCCTCCATGTGGTAGCCGTCGCTCACGCGCCCTCCAGTTCCTCTTCAAGCAACTGACGCTCGTGCAGTTCGGCGTACAGTCCCCCCAGTTCCAGCAGAGTCTCGTGCGTCCCTTGCTCGACCACGCGCCCCCCCTCCAACACCAGGATCAGATCCGCGTGCAGGATCGTCGAAATGCGGTGCGAGATGATGATGCTCGTCCGGTTCGCCATCACTTCTTTCAGGCGCTGCAAGATCATCTCTTCCGTGTGCGTGTCCACGCTCGACAACGCGTCGTCCAGGATCAAAATCTTCGGATCGCAAACCACCGCACGCGCGATGGCCAGCCGTTGCTTCTGCCCTCCGGACAAGTTGACGCCGCGCTCGCCCAGCAACGTATCGAGCCCCTCGGGGAGACCCTCGACGGTTTCAGTGAACTGCGCCGTGTCACACGCGCGTGCGATCTCTTCCCCCGTTGCGTGCGGCCGCCCAAAGGTCACGTTCGCGCGGATACTGTCGGAGAAGAGGAAGGTGTCCTGCAGCACGTAGCCCATTGCGCCGCGTAGCGACTGCACGGGGATCTCGCGCACATCCTGTCCATCCACAAGCACAGCGCCAGACGTCACATCGTATTCGCGCGTCAGCATCGACACAACCGTCGACTTCCCCGACCCCGTCAACCCCACGATCGCAACGGTTTGCCCCGGAAGCACTTCAAAGTCCACCTGCTGCAGCGTCGCCTGGTCCGCATAGCTGAAGCAGACATTTTGGAATCGAATGTGTCCCTCGCTGACCGATGCCTCGCGCCGGGTCCGTTCCCCGTCGCGAACCGTCGGGATCTCGGCAAACACCTCGTTGATCCGGTTCATCCCTACCGCCCCACGCTGGTAGAGCGTCATAATCCAGCCAAATTCCGCCAGCGGCCACACCAGCAGCAGCATGCACACGATGAATCCCGTCAGGTCTTCCAGTTCGAGAGACCCGTCGATCACCATCAGTCCACCGCGCCAGAGAACCAACAGGATCATCAGCGCGACGACCATGCCAATCAACGGCATCGCGAATGACATCACCGACGCCAGCTTGATGTTCTCCCGCATGTATTTCATCGATTCCGCCTCGAATGCCTCCACTTCGCGGTCGGCAACGCCATAGGCTTTCACGACCCGAGCCCCCGCCAGGTTCTCCTGCACGCGTGACGTCACCACCGAGTACTGCGCCTGGATCTTCTGTGACTGGCGATGCATAAACATCACGATTCCGTAGACCAGGATCGAAACCAGCGGCAACGGAAGCAGCGACAGCAACGTCAGCCGGCCGCTTAAATACACCATCACGCCCAGCGTCAACGGCAGGCGCATCATGTCGATCGTGCCCATGATCCCAGGGCCGATGAACATACGCACGAAATTGAGGTCGTTTGTTGCACGCGCCATCAGATCGCCCGTCTGGACGCGGTGAAAGAAATCCTGCGACAGCGACTGGATATGCCTGAAGAAATCGTTGCGCAGGTCGTACTCGGCCTTCCGTGAGGCGCTGATGATCAGCTTGCGCTCGAAGTACCGCGAAAAACCCGTCGCGATGGAGATCGCGATCAGGCCCACAAGATACAGCCACAGTAAGCGCGGAGTCATGCGCTCGTTCTCGAAAGCCGCCACCACCCCACGAATGACCAACGGCATGCAGAGGCCTACCAAGACGAATATGGAAGAAAGGAGCGCCCCCGCTAAGTATTCTCGCCAGTAAGCGGCGTTGTACCGCAGAATGGTGCGAAAGGGCCGGCCAATCACGGCCTTGTGGTGCGGCTCATACACCACTAGGCGTCTTTCTCGGAGGACTGGGGCAGAATATCATGCACTACTTCCGACAGTTCGTCAGGCTTGAACGGCTTGAGGAAGTAGCCGTCGGCGCCCACCTCCAACACTTTTCCCGGGGTCTTGTCGATAGGTTTCGCCGTCACGAGATAGACCTTCAGTCCCGCGAGCGACGCATCCGAACGTATCCGGCGGCACACCTCCCAACCGTCCAGCCCCGGCATCGCGATGTCCAGAAGCACCAGACCGTACTCATGGCTCGCCAGCCGTTCCAGAGCGTCCTGGCCCGACTTGGCCACGTCTGCCGCGAACCCCTCGGTCTTCAAGAGACTGGACAGGAACCCCAGTACCTCCGGATCGTCGTCGACGCACAAGACCTTGCTGCCAAGGGGGTCGCCAACCGAGACCCCCTGCGACATCGCATATTGGATTCCACTCAACAACGCGCTCTTGCGGAAACTGCTCTTCACACGCGCCCCAACCGAAGGACGATAGCGCTCGTAGATCGCGTCGTCGTTTGTGACCAGAAGGATCGGCAGGCTAGCGGCCACCGGGTCGTCCAGGAGATCGTCCAGCACGGTGCGGCCGTTGCCCGCCCCCTCGACATGCACGAGGATGCAGTCGGGATTGTGCCGGTGCACCAGTGCTATCGCATACTCGGCGTTTGCCGCATGCACCACGTCCATCCCCTCCGGCGTCAGCAGCGTTCGCAGATGCGCGTTCAACGCACGGTCGCCGGTCACCAACTCAACCAGCAGATTAGTCTCCGTGGCCGCGGGAAGCATCTCGGTCGACGGTGACTCCACGCGCTGGGCCGTCAACGGCAGGGAAAAACGAAATACCGAGCCCTCGCCGGGAGTGCTGGTCACCGTAATCCGGCCACCATGCAGACGCACGATGTCTTGTGCGATCGAGAGACCGATACCCGTCCCGCCGTACTTGCGCGTCGACGAACTATCGTACTGATAGAAACGTGTGAAGACCTTGTCGAGCGCTTCCGGCGGAATGCCAATGCCGGTGTCGCTCACCGCGATCTCGACCGAGTCCTCCCGCTTGCGAACCTCCGCGGTCACACGCCCGCCATTCGTGTTGAACTTGACCGCATTCGACAACAGGTTGTTGAACACCTGCCCCAGCTTTCCCCAGTCTCCCTCCACGAAGATCTGATCGTCGGAAGCCACCAGTTCCAGCTTGATGTCCCGGCTGTCTGAGACTGGCTGAACCGTTTGCATGCTCACACGTACACACCCCAGCACGTCCATGCTCGCGAACAGCAGCTTCTCGGTGCCGCGATGCAAGCGCGAGAAGTCCAGCAGGTTCTCGATGAGCGTAACGAGTTTCTCCACGTTGCGCATGATAATGCCCAGGTACTCGCTCTGGACCTCGTTCACAGGCCCCACCTTGGCATTGGCGATCATGTCGGCGTAGCCCATCACCGCCACCAGCGGCGTGCGAAGCTCATGCGAGACGTTCGACAACAGATTCGTCTTCATCTCATCGAGGGTTTTCAACTCCTCGTTCACCTCGTGCAGCTTCTCGCGCGCACGCGTGACCTCTTCAAGCGAATGCTGGAGGTTCTCGAGCAGACGCGCGTTGCGCATGGCCACGGCAATATGCGGAGCCATCTCCTCCAGCACCACCATGTCATGGCGCGAAAACGCGCTCGCGCGATGCGAGCCAAGCTTCAGTGTGCCGATAATGCGTCCGGTCGCATACAGCGGAACGCAAAGGCAACTGGAGGTGCCATCGGGGAATTCACCCGCGAACTCGGGACGTTCCACCGCAAGCTTATCGACCAGCAGGCACTTCCGATTGCGAGCAACCCACACCGCACACGATGCGTCACCGTCGATCCGCGGCCCCCCTTCCCCGTGAGCGCTCGACTCCGGAGACAGTTGGCGCGTCTCGAACGCGTCGCCCCTCTCATCCAACAAGGCCACAGAGGCGTAGTCGAATTCCACCAGTTTCTGCAGCTCCACCACCAGGCTCTCGTGCAGACGCCCCACTTCCAGACTCGAATTGATGACATTGGCGATCTGGTTGATCGCGCTGATTCGTTCCGCCCGCTCCCTGACCTGCTGTTCCAGCCGCACGCTGTTGGTCACATCGCGGAAAATGGCCTCGGCCCCCTGCACCACGCCTTCGTCGTCAAGCGCCGCGTTACACGAAAGCTCCACGCAGATGGCCCGCCCGTCCTTCCGCTTCATCCAGATCCGCAAGCCTTCAATGTACGACTGCTTCTTGAGCTGGTTGGCGATGCGCGCCGCGTCGATCTCCTCAAGGAACAAGGCCCGGACATTCTGCCCGATCGCGGCCTCCTCGTTCTCGTAGCCGAAGACCTCCGCGCCCGCGGGATTCAGGAACGTCACCACACCCCGCATGTCCGTACGCGTTACGCCGTCGCGCATCGACGTGATCAGGCTGCGGTACTTTTCCTCCGACTCCTCCAACTGACTGATGTTGTGGTTGAGCGCCAGCGCCATCTTGTTGAACGACGACGCCACCTCCTCGATCTCATCCCCCGTGCCGATCTTCAGCTTGAGTTGAAGATCGCCTTGCCGGATGATCTGCGCGCCCTCGTTCAACAGCGCCAGCGGCCGCACGATGTTGTTGTGCACGTTGCGGTACGCGATGATACAAAACAAGCCGATAAGCACCGATCCACCCAGCACGCTGAATAGCGCCCAAGTGTAAAGTGGCGCGAATACCTCTCTGGCGGGAACGAATACAACGAGAAACAATTGGATCTGACTGGCGGGCCCCGTCAGATCCATCCGCTCATAGGCCAGGAAGACATCCATGAACCGGCCAGTGCCGGCACCCCATGCCTCATAATTCGTCAGACGCAAAGAGCCCGAGTGGCGCGTATCGGGACTCGTGAGGCACGCGCTCAGTGCAGGGTCAGGGACCACTTCGGCCAAATCGTCTGGAGCGTCCGGATTGTCCGGATTCCTGAACCGGATGCGGACGTTGCCAGAGCCATCGACGACCGCGACCTGGTAGAAGCTCGAGTCAAGGGCCTTGTCGCCTGCCTCATGGCTCCCTAGCGCAAACACCAGCAGGGAGTTCACCCCCTGATCTTCGCAGAAGAAACCGATGATCTCGTTTGTATCCGGCGAGACAACCGGCACGGAAACTCGCACAACGAAGCGGTTCTGTTCGGACGACGAACCGAAACGCGTGAATTCAGGACGCGTCACACGCTTCCACCAGCCCTCGTGTTCCTTGTCCTCCTGGAACAGGTTTCCCGTGGACAGTAGAAGCTTGCCGTTCTTGTCGAAGAGACTGTAATAGGAGGGGCCGTCCAGCGAACTGTGGCCCGTCAGCTTATTGAGGCGGGCTTCGACGGACTTGCGCACGGCGCTCGTAAACTCACCGGGAGGGCCTTGCAGCGCGGCGACGATCTCCGCGTCCTGGGCCAATGCGGCCGCGGCACGCAGACGCGAATCCTTCGCGAACGCCAACCCCACCACTGTTTTACGGGCGGTGGTTTCCAGTGTGCGGCGCACAGCCGTGCTTTGGGCTTCGCGAACGAAGAGATAACCGGCCACAAGAGCGAAAGAAACGGGCAACACACCCACCCACAGGATTGATCGTAGAATCTTTCGCTCTATACTGCCCTGACGTTCCTTTCTGGCCATGATCACCTTGGAGGAGAAGGAATATCACCCACGCGCCAATTAGGGCCTGCCGCCCTGTGCTAAGCCGGCTTCGTCCTTCTGTTAGTCGACTGCGCGTCCTTTACCGATCAGGTCGCGCACTTTGCCCAGAAGGTCTTCCACCTTGAAAGGCTTAGCGAGGTACTCGTCCGCACCGCAGGAGAAGATACGTTCGATGTCCTTCTCTTTCGTCAAACACGTCACCGCCATGATGGGAGTGCTACGCGTCAGGTCGTTTTCGCGAAGCGCCTTAGACACCTCAAAACCATTGACCTCCGGCATCAGGAAGTCAAGAAGGATCAGATCCGGCGCCAACTGCGCCGCCTTCAGCCCCACTTCCGTGGCGTTACTCACCTTGATCAACTCGAACCCCTCGTCGGTAAGGATTCGTTCCATCAACGAGAGCGCGTCCGGGTCGTCGTCCACCACCATGACCCGCTTCTTCGTCGGACCCTTTTCACGCGGGAACATGTCGTACTGCTCCCGAAAGCTGTCCAGATCCTTCTCGAGAATCCGATAGTGGCCGCCCGGCGTGCGCGACGCCTTGATCAACCCCTGCTTGATCCAGTTCTTGATACTATGGTGGGTCACGTGGCAGATCTTCGCTGCCTCGAACGTGGTGTAGGCCTTCTCTTCGCGTTCAGTCACACCTTCATCCTCCGGTTGTGAGGCAGTCCCCACCGTAGGATCTGTCTCCGGGAAGCGTGGCAAATGATCAGAGCACGTCTACAATTATCACAATGCTCATCTTGCAGCGAAATTATACCGTCCTAACGGCTCTCTTGTCAACTGCCAAGTATACAGTTCTCACCCTTTTCGCGTTTCAGCGGCAGGCGGGTCTTCTTCGATTTCTTCGTCGGCTTGGGGGGCAGCGGGCTCATCCACGGCAGGCGATTCCGACGGGCGCGACTCTCGTTCAGCCCGCTCCTCGGCCAAATCTACCCGCTCCACGCTCCACGCCTCCTCTGCGCCCTGTGAGCCCAGCACAACGCCCAATTCACGCCGAACCGCCACAAGGCGCGCCTGTGCTCCCCTGTCCCGGCTCAGCGACCGCTCAACCGCCCGCCGTGTTTCCGTATCCAGCGAGTCGTCCAGATACTGAGCCAGCATCTCGTCCGAGACCACCCCCACTTCCCCTTCGTCAGACTCCGCCGCCAACAGCACGGCTCTCAACAACCGCGTCTCCTCGCCAATCACCTCAAACCGCTCCCGGCACTTCTCGCAAGCCGCAAAGTGCGCCTCCAACGCCGGGGCCGGCACTGGCTCGTCCCCCACGCGAACGGCGCTCAGCACATACTGCTCAATGATCTCATCCGGTGGGCACACTTCCGGATGGCCGTCAGTAGGTAAGCTCATGGCGCTCTCCCTCGAGGATCTCGCGCAGCTTCGCCTTAGCCCGCCGCAATCGAGCCGATACCGTGTTAATATTCATCCCCAGAACTTCCGCGATCTCCACATACTTCAGGCCTTGGATGAAATAGAGATCGAGCACAAGACGATCCCGGTCGGGCAATGTACTCAACACTTCGCGCAATCTCGATTTACGCTCGTCGTCGATGGCCGCCTGGGCCGGGCTATCCTGGTAGCCGGCGGGCGTCATCTCGCGAACCTGCGCATGGGTCTGGCAACGGCTGCTCCACTTGCGCACGAAATCGATCGTGTAGTTCTGCGAAATCGTCATCAGCCACGCGTTGACGGAGGCGGGTTTGTTGAGCCGGGTAAGCATATGGCATCGGTTCGCGATTAGACGCGCGAAGATCTCGCTACGGATATCGTCGATGTCTGCCCGCAGCAGCGGCAACACCCCCATGGCAGCCAGCTTCCGTGCGATGACCGACCGAACCAAATCCCCATAGGTCACGAACAGCAGGGCCTGTGCCTCCTCATCGCCCGCAATACAGCGGGAGACCAACTCTCTAACATCTGTCGCGTCCACGGCGACTCCCAGCTTGGGCCAGCCCTACAGCCCCGACTTCAACAACAAGAAGGCCTGCTTCACCAACTGTACTTCCTCGGCTTCAAGCCCCGGCGTCAGCAACTCCAACTGCCAGGGATACAACGCCGTAAGCACCCGGTAACCCACGATCCAGCCGGCCAGTGTAAACACCAGCATCCCCCCTGCGATTCCGTAGTAGCGCCGCATGAACGAGAAATACGCCACACGCCGCCACCGCTTCGCAAGCCCCCGAGCTTCAGCATCCTGTTCGGAAACCTCACGCGAGCGCAACGCACCGTTTACCCGCAGTAGGCGCAGCGCCGGATACACCAGCCCGAACAACATCATCGCCCCCACCACCACCCACCAAGCCGTCCGCATACCCTCCTGCCATGACGCCTCCGTAGAAGTCATGGGATCATACAATCGCTGCAAGACAGCCATCACGCCGAGTAGGCCCAGCAACGCCAGGTTCCCCGCTCCGAGCACGATCTTCGCCGACAGCGTATGCGGAAGCGACCACGCCATTCGCTTGGCGTGCGACAAATGCGCCAGCACGTACACCAGCAAATACGTGGCCAGCAGCACCACAGCCGTCCGCCAGCAAAGCCCGAGTGGCAACTCGAAAGCCTTGCGCGCCGCCGCGATGCGGGCATCGCGCTTGGCTTCGAAGTCTTTCAGCATGGCCAAGGCCGACTTCAGGCGCGTACGGCGCTCCACCAACGCCGCAGGAACCGTTCCCTGCTCCGCTTCGCAGATGGCCTGGCGCTGCTCGATGGCCATCAGTTGGATGTCGATGCCGTAGAGCATCTGCAGCGAGCCCTCGTCGCGGCTCGCCGCCAACCGTTCCCCAAGCGTCTGCAAGATCGCCAGCCACGAATCCAGGTACTGCACTTGTTTCAACACGATCTGGCTCTTGGCTCGGCCTACAACCACGTCCGCGTAACGAAACAGAGGCGCACACGCCTCGATCACAATCTCGCGCCGCAGGTTGTTGTGGCGTACCCCCCCCTTGGGCAAGTCGCCGGACCACAGCGGCTCCGGGAAAAGCACGGGATCGCCCGCCTCGTTCGTCTTGGCGACAAGCGCCAGAGAATCCGCCAGCCCGGCCTCGCCGGGATGGTCCATCGCGAGTGCCGCAGCCTGCAAATAGTACGGCAGCGCGTTCTTTGGCGGCTGAACACCGGCTTCCCGGAAGCGCTCCCGCGCCGCCTCGTAGTCTTCGTGGAAGAATAACTGGCACCCATAGCGCACGGCGAGGAACGAGTCGCTGGGATCCAACTTATACGCTCGCTCGTACGTCGGCAGCACTAAGTCCCGCTCTTCACGCTCCGCCAGTGCCGCCACATACTTGGGAGTCGGCGCCTCGCGGCGCTCGGCGTCACGCTTGACGACCTGTCGCAGCACCGGACGCGCCGATTCCGTCGGCAGCGTAAGAGACATCAGGTATTGGCTTTCCGCTAAGTCATACCGCAAATAGCGTTCCACCACGTACAGGGCGGTCGTCAGAAGAATGGAAGCCGCCACGCAAAACCGGAACGCGCGCCGCATGCGGCGCGCCCCAGCCTTGTCGCCGCTGCCGCCATACTCAGGAAAATCGGGCAAGTCAGGCACGTCGTACTCTTTCGTTTCCGCCTGGGTCATTGGCCACCGGATCAGCCTACTCGCTCTTCGGCGCCATGAGGGCCCGCGCAATGCGCTTGCCCTCCTCGACTCCGGGCTGATTGAAGGTCTGCACATTGTATAAACGCCCCGCCATCGCCGTTTCCACCTCCAGCATGTACAACAGTTGAGCGACCGTGTGCGCGTTCACGCGCGGCAACACCACCCGGGAGACCGGACGCACGCTCTCCTTCAACGCGTCCATCGTAGCACGCACCTCAGCCGCCATCAGCTTGTTCATCGAGGCGCCTCGCAGATAGTCGAACTCAGGAATGGACTCCAGCGCCTGCGGGATCCGCAGCGTCTTCTCGAACCGGCGCACCTCGATGATATTGAAGAGTTTGTTATTGGGACCCTCACGGTACAATTGCACCTGCGAATGTTGATCCGTGACGCCCAGGGCCTTGATGGGGGTCTGGCCTGCGTACACCTCTTCTCCATCAAGACTCACGCGCTTACCAAGGCTCTCGGCCCACAACTGCCGATACCAGTCCGCCGCGTCGCGCAGTGCGTCCGAATATGGCATCATCACCGACATGACCTTCCCCTTCCTCGTGTCGGCAAGGTATTGAACGGCCGCCCGAAGATAGGCCGGGTTCTCCATGAGCGATGGCGTGCTGCAACGCCGATCCATGGCTTCGCAGCCGGCCCGCATGCCCTCGATATCCATCCCCAGCATCGCCGCCGGGAACATGCCCACCGGGGAGAATACCGAAAAACGGCCGCCCACATTCAACGGTACCGCGAACTCGGTAAGGCCATAGTGGTCCGTGACTGGATGCAGCAGACTCTTCGCCTCGCCCCTGGGATTCGTGGTGACCACCAGGTGGTCCTTCACGGCATCCTTACCTAACTTCTTCTCGATAGCGCCCACCACGATCAGCAACTGCGTGACCGTTTCCGCCGTACTCCCCGACTTCGAGATCACGTTGTATAGCGTTTTCTTCGGTTGACACACCCGCATCATCTGACGAAACGACACCGGGTCGATGTTGTCCATCACAAAGATCCGTGGATGCCCCCCGCGGCTGCGTTTCGTCAGCGTGTTGTAAAACGGCGGCTTCAGCGCAGTCACCAAGGCCGTCGTACCCAGTGCCGAGCCTCCAATTCCAAGGATCACGAGGTTGTCGTAACCCTTGGCGAGAAAAGCATCCGCCGCGTTCTCGACGTCATCGAACACGTCGGCCGCCTTGTACAGGTCGTAGAACCCATAGTCTCCGTCGCGCCGTTCCTGGGCCAGGATCTCATGAGCCGCCTCGACTCTCGGTGCAATTTCACGCAACTCGGCGGGCGCAATACCATGTTCGGCGCCAACGGCCACGGACTTGCAGCGCGATATGTCGACCTTGATATCAAGTGTCATCGTTTTTCCCATCCTTTCTGACATAGAAGGCGGACAGAGCCTCGTAAACGGCCTCCCGCGATCCCCTAACGGTCTGGACTCGCGGCAAGGATTCTAGAAACACCCGGCCGTAGCGCTTGGTCACGATTCGCTGGTCCAACACGACGATCGCACCGCGATCGGTCTTGCGGCGGATTAGGCGCCCGAACCCTTGGCGAAATTTGATCACCGCCTGGGGCACCGTATACCGCATGAACGAATTCCCTCCCGCTGCATCCACGGCTTCGGCGCGTGCCTGCTGGATTGGTTCCGTAGGGACCCGAAACGGAAGTTTCGGCAGTATAACACACTGCAACGCTTCACCAGCGACATCGATGCCCTCCCAGAAGCTGTCCGTGCCGAACAACACGCTCGAAACGTCCCCCCGGAACTGGTCCAGGATCTGCGTTCGCGTCGCCTGGCCCTGCTTGAGCGGCACGATGCCCCGCCGGCGCAACTCCGCATCAAGCCGCCGATAGCAGAAGTCCAAGGCGTAGAAGGACGTAAACAACACCAGCGCCCGGCCGCGCGTTACCGCCAGGATTCGCCGCAGACACGCCACCGTTTCTTCCAGAAACGCCGGCTCGTTCGGCGATGGCACATCCTCCACCACGCAGAGTCTCGCCTGCATCTCGAAGTCAAACGGCGTATCCAGGATGGCCGTCCGCACACGCTCCGCGTCAACCCGATCCAGGCCGATCCGGTTGAACAGGTAGTCGAAGCGCTGCTGAACACTCAACGTTGCCGACGTCAACACGATCGTCTTCAGATTGTCGTAAACCCATTCCGCCAGGCACGCCCCCACGTCCAGCGGGCACCGTACCATGCGCAACACCTGATCCTTGGCCGAGTCGATCTCAACCCACCGCACCGTGTTCGGCGCCAACTCCTCGCTCGTGCACTCCGACAGCACCCCTGCCAGACTCTCCAGACGCGTGCGGTAGGCCTGCAACTCCAGCCCCTCGGCCAGGAACGGACTCTCCAACTCCTCGGGCGGCGGCGGGATCTTCCTCAATCGAGCCCCCAGGTCCGCGCAATGCTTCACACAGGTGAGGATCTCGTGCACTGCGGGCATCACGTACACCTCGTGCGTCTCCCGCAGCGCCGGATCCATCAACTCCCTTTCCGTCAGCCGCCACTTGATGTCACGCCCGATCTGCCCGCACTTCTCTGCGGTCAGGCTACGCAGGGCGCCAAACGCCGCGCTCAACGCCTCTCGAACCGCGGCCAGCGACGGCAGCAATTCATTGTCGATCAAGTCCAGAATCTGGTCGCATTCCACACTCGACACCAAGTTGGACTCTTTCACAAGCCGCATCTTGACAACGGGCAGCAAGCCGCGCTCGTGGATACGCTCCTTGCGCTGGAACCGGCCGAGCAACACCATCGCCCCGATACGCGTCGCCTGAACGCCAAAATACTCCGTCGCCGAGTCCTCGATGCTGTGGGCCTCGTCGAACAGCACCCGCTTATAGGCCGGCAGCACCGCCAGCGAAGAGAAGTCCCCCATGTCTTTCTTCACTGCAATGTCTGAGAACAGCATGTGATGATTGGCCACAATCAGATCCGCCCGGGCGATTTCCCGACGCGCCCGCGTCACGAAGCACGTCTTGGCCGACGGGCACCGCGACCCCACGCAAGTGTCGCCTTCCGAACGCACCTTTTCCCACAGATCCCGCGTTGGCATGAAGGGCAAGTCCGAGCGGCTTCCATCCTCCGTCTTCTTCGCCCATTCGTCCAGCGACTTCAGGTTTGCCTGTGTCTCGTCGTCCTCGAACAGCGTCATCTCCGAGAACACGCGCGCCAGCTTACGCTGGCACAAATAGTTGCTCCGCCCCTTCACCAGAACCGCCTTGAAATCCAAACCGAGACAACGCTTGAGCTGCGGAATGTCCTTCAAGACGATCTGTTCCTGGAGGTTGATCGTGCGGGTCGAGACCACCACACGCTCGCGGTTCTCAAGAGCCCACTGCACGGCGGGGATGAGATAGGCGAACGTCTTGCCCACACCCGTGGGCGCTTCCACCACGCTGATACCGTCGTGGTTGAACGCCCGCGCCACCGACTCGAGCATGGCGCGCTGCTGCGGGCGGACCTCGTATTGCGGAAGCACCCTCGCCATCGGTCCGTCCGGCCGGAACGCCCGCGCCATCTCGTCCGGATCCAGCTTGTGCGTGTCCCGCTCGAGGAAAGGTTCCACCACCACGTACACACGGCTGATCGCATTGTCGACGATGAAAACGCCATGGCCGTTATGGGCGCATACCGCCGCCACGTCCATGTCGGCTTCCGACGGCCCAAGGTCCCCCGTGGGGTGGTTGTGGATCACGACGTCCCGCAGAACGAGCTTGTCGAACAGGGCCAACACGGAGTCTTCGTTGCCGCGCGCACACACGCGCACGTCTTCCACCAGCCCTTGGGCATTGAGCGACCCCGCGAAGAAGACTTCGCGCCCCCCTGCGTCGTCAATCTCGCGCCGCATGCGGGCGGCAGCGGCCGGCGCAATCCGAGACTGCCCTTCTTGACCCGTGCCCTCAGACGTCACGAGAATTTCATTCCGATCAGATCGAGGAATTCCGTGCGCGTGGCCTCATCGTGATGGAAACTGCCCAACACGGACGAAGTCGTCATCACGGCGTTCTGTTTCTCCACCCCCCGCATCATCGTGCACAGATGCCGGCATTCCATCACAACGCCCACCCCCTCCGCGTCCACCGTACTCCGGATCTCACGCGCAATCTGAGCCGTCAGCCGTTCCTGAATCTGTAGCCGACGCGAGTAGCAGTCCACGATCCGGGCCAGCTTACTCAACCCGAGAACCTTCGTGTGCGCGATGTAGCCAATATGGCAACGCCCGAAGAAGGGCAGCATATGGTGTTCACACAGGCTATAGACTTCGATGTCGCGCAGGATGATCATGTTGTTCGACTCGGACTCGAACACCGCGTTGTTGATCACCACGTTCATATCCGTCTGGTAGCCGGAAGTCAGGAACTCGTATGCGCGCGCCACACGGCTCGGCGTCATGCGCAGCCCTTCGCGATCGGGATCTTCCCCAAATTCCACGAGCAACTCTCGGATTAGCTGGGCTACGCGTTCGATATTCATACTTTCAACCTTTCTCTCAATTGCTGGGTGAATTCACCGGCAGGGACCAGACTCGCGAGGTCTTGAACCACTTCTGCCCGGCTCAGCGCTTCATCGTTGCCCGGCAAGACCAGGTCCGGCGACAGTTCCAGGAGCGGCGCGGCCACGAAAACCCGCCGCGTGATTTCCGGATCGGGGATCCGCAGTCCCGGTTCGTCAATTATGACATCACCGAACAAGAGGATATCAAGGTCTATCGTACGCGAGGCATGAGCGTCCGAAGTGCGGGCCCGCCCCAACTCCGCCTCCACCCGGCGTAAGACCTTATCCTTCAAGCTCCAAGCGGAAGTATCCGTGACGATTTGGGCCACGCCGTTTAGGAATGGCGGCTGCTCCGGACGTCCCAGCGGCGCCGTCCAGTAGAACGTCGAAACCGCCACGATCGGAGTCATCGCTGTCAGCAGCGACAGGGCCCGCGCGACGGATTCCTCCGGCGCAATGTTCGACCCTACCCCGACGAAAACCCCGTCCTGGCTCATGAATCCCTTCGTAGACGGGTGATCTCGACCGCCGCGGAGCGCGCGAAGCGCAGCGCGCCAGGCTTGTCAACCGCCACCGTAACCTTCTCGACCCCCGGAGCCGCCAGGCAGATATCCGCCGCCCGCTGCGCCAACCGTTCGATCAGGAGGTGCGAAGAAGCTTCCACCATCGCGACGATCTGCTTTTTCACGCTCTTGTAGTCGACCGTGTCCTCGATCCGGTCGCTCTCGCAGGCCTTGCGCAAGTCGGCAAACATCGTGATGTTGAGCAGAACCTCCTGCTTCTCGCGGCGTTCCTCTGGGTAAATCCCTACGATGCACAACAGGCGCAGGTCGCGAATGTAGATTTGGTCCAGAACCTCTTCAGCAACCATACATACTCCCTCTCATGTGGCGCCCTCCGTCCACGAAGATCACCTGCCCTGTCACAAAACGGCTACAAAGCAAAAAGAGCACCGCGTCCACCACGTCAGCCGGATCGCCATGGCGCTGCAGAGGGTTCGTGTGCGCCAGATCCGCGAGGTACGACGGGGCCTTACCTTCAGGCGCAAGTATGAGCCCCGGCGCAATCGCGTTCACGCTTACCCGCGGCGCAAATTCGACCGCCATCATCCGCGTAAGGGCGAACAGGACGCGCTTACTTACGTGGTAGCCTACGTGTTGCGCGTCGTAGTCCGTGATGCGTGCGTCGAGCAGGTTGACGACGGCGCCTTCGCGCTCCTGTCCGGCGAACGCTTTCGCCAACAGAAATGGGGCTATGGCATTGATATCCAGATCGGCGTGCAGTTCGGCGGCACTCACCATGTCAAGCCGGGTCCCGACAAAAGAACTGGCGTTGTTGACCAGCAAGTCGACGGGGCCCGCCGAGCCGCGAGCGAGTTGCAGCACATCGCTCGCGCATGCCGGATCCCCCAAGTCGCCCTCGACCGGCCACGCACGCCGCCCCAGTTGGCGGATCTCTTCCACCAGCGCCCGGGCCTCGGTTCCCGACGAGCGGTAGTGGACCACCACGTCGGCGCCCGCCCCGGCCAGGCCCAGCGAGATCGCGCGTCCGATTCGCTTCGCCCCACCGGTCACGAGGGCCACCTTTCCCGCCAAGGGGAGCGGCCCATGAGTCATGTCGGCATCATCTCCGGTTCCAAAGAACGGCATACCTACTGTTCCGCCCCCTCTTCTTTCTTCTCTTCCCCCACGGCCGCGGCTTGCCTCGCACCTTCCAGAATATCCTCCGCGGGCACGACAACGGCCAAGAGGTTGTCCTGCATGCCCTGCCCCATCATCCCCCCGCCAAACCCGCCGCCGCCATCGCCACCCATCATCCGTAGCGCGATCATGCCCACGACCTTGCCGTCTAACGTAAACACCGGCGAGCCCAACGCCGAATGTGTCGGGTCGTTGCCGGGCACGTAGAGAGTCCTCGGGCGTTTGATAATCGATTCGATCCGCTCGATGCTCACCGAATAGGCCCGTCCGGCCACACGACCAAGGCGATTCAGCGCAATCACGGCATCCAGAAGCTCAGGGGCCGCGCTCTTGGACAGATCCACCGTCGTCATCGGTTCGGCCGGCTTCTCTTTGGGGCGCACAAACGCCAAGTCGAGGTCCACGTCGCGCAACACCACCGCGGCCGGCAATTCCGTCCCGTCAGTAAGCAGCAGCTTCACGTCCGAAATGTCCGTTTCAATCTTGAAATCCATCTCAGCGGACATCATGCTCTTGAACATGGCCGAGGGGTCCGTCTGCGACAAGGAGAGCACAGTCAGGCCGTCCGCACCGATCACGAACCCGGTCGCTTCCACCTTGCTTTCCTCTTCCTGCGACCCCATCCCCGCCATAGACATACGCTGCGTGCACAACAATTGCACCGTGACCACCGCGTCCCGATTCTTCTGCAGTATCGCGCGCCCACTCTCCTCAATCTCACCGGCGTATGCCGCCGGCATTCCCAAAGTTCCCAGCAAGACCACGCTCAACACGACGATCCAACTCGATCTCATTCAGCTACCCCTTCCCTACCGGTTCATATTCCATTTCGGTTCTAACTCGACATAGAACGTGTAGATGCCTCGAAGCACCTTCAAAACCACCTCATCGGGCTCGGTTTTGGCGATCGACTTCATCATCTCCCCGAACGCAGCCACTCCCGCCACTTCCTGCTCGTCTACCTCAAGCAGGATGTCGCCCACCCGGATTTCCCCAAGCGCCGCCCAGCCGCCGGGCTTAACATCGCTCACCAACACGCCCTGCTGCGTGCCCGCAAGCTGCTCGCGAGCCTTGTCGAAGAAGCTGATCTCCCGAACCGTCAGTTCGAAGTTCTCATCCCGGTACTCCTTCATTTCGCGATCAAGCTCCGGCGCGCGAACCAGCTCCACCGGCGCCTTCAACCGCTCCGTCCCCCGAAGCACGTCAAGGACCACTTCCATGCCCACCTTGTACTGACGGATGATGGCGGAAAGCTCCTCGTAGTGCTCCGGCGCCGAAGCGGTCAGCTTCTCCCCATCCACGGCCAGAATGAAATCCCCCGTCTGCAGACCGGCGGCCTCCGCCGTGCTTTCCGGGTACACCTGTGTGATCAGGAACCCCCTCAATGCCGGATCTCCGAGCAACTGGGCAATGTCACGGGTCAACACCTGCGTCGCCACCGGCAGCCAAGCCTTCTTCACCTCCAGACCCGGGTCGTCCAGTTCATCAAGGCCAACCTTCACCACCGTGACATGACGCTTGGCTTTGCGTTCAAACGTCGTCAACACCGGCACAGGCTCGTCCTGCCCCTCGGTCAACGTCTTCGTGATGCCCACAAGATCGCTCCAACACTTGACCGGCTTGCCATCCACCTCGACGATCACCGCGCCAGGTACGATACTGGGCTTGGCATCGCCCGCGGGGCCGCCACGCCGCACAGACGTCACCAGAACACCGTCCCGGTCCTTGCGCTTCATCTCTTTCGCCCGGATAAACGAGATGTTCGAAGCCGTAATGCCCCAGGGCTTCAGTTCGTGCTCTTGCGGACGTACACGCTCGCGTTCCACTGGCGTCACGCTAACGGTCGACTCCGAACCGTCCCGCACAATGGCGAAGGAGGCAGGTTCGCCTATCGTGAGTCCACTCAGTATCCGGTTGAAATCCGGCAGTTGTTCGTCGAAACGCACCGCCACCGGCGCGCCATTCACACGCAGCAGGATATCGCCTCCCTGAAGACCGGCCGACTCCGCGGGCGAGCCCTTCACCGTCCCGCTGAGCAGAACACCACGTCGATCCCCGCTGTGCCGCAGCGTCGGCTGCGCCGATAGGCCGAACCAAGCCCGCTTGACCTTCCCCTCGGCTATCAACGCCTCCGCCACCTCCCGAGCCAGGTTCCCGGGGATTGCACCGCCTAGCGCCATACTGATCTCGTTAATCCCGATCACCTGACCGTCCAGGTTCACCAGCGGCCCTCCGGAGTTCCCCCCGTAGATCTGCGCATCGTGACCGATCCACTTCACCAACGATCCCACGTCCTCCCCGTCCTGCTCGATACCGCCATAGCGGCGTATCCAACGCGGCATGATCATCTCGATATTGCTGATGATGCCTTGCGTCACCGATTGAGACAACGCCATGGGACTCCCCATCGCAAGCACATGGTCACCTACGGCGACTTGGCTCGAATCGCCGAACGAAGCCGTCGGGAACTTGCGCCCCCCCTCGTTGCTCAGCTTGATCACCGCGATGTCGCTCAAAGGATCCCCCGCGACCAACTCCGCATCCACCTCCTCTTTGTCCGCCAACGTGCACGACAACCGAACCGCATGGCCCGCTACATGGTGGTTCGTGACAACATACCCCTCCTCCGAGATGATCACACCACTTCCCGAAGCCTCGTATTTCAACTCCCGTCCATCCGAGTAGTTCGTTTCCACCACGCGAATACGCACCAGCGCCGGCTTCACCGCCTCCACGGCCGACACCACCCGCGCCTGCAACGTGTCGGGGGCGGTCTCGCACCACGCCGCGGAGAAGGCCATGATCAGTATTCCCAAGCACGCGCCCCCGAGACCACACCATACACTTCTTCGATTGAGCATCAAACGTCATCCTCCAGGTACTGAAAAGAGCGCGGCCGCCGTTGGAAAAATGGTCTTCCCGCTGACACCCGAATCACTCCGTGAATGGCCTACCCCTGAGTTTGAATCCTAGCACACCCGCGCTCCCCGGGCAATGCGAAACCCCGAACCCAAATCG
>JAACEL010000035.1 GCA_011682535.1 Nitrospiraceae bacterium
GCAGCCATAGCGAGCTAAGGCGAGTTCTTGTGACGCGGGCAGCCGATGCCGCAACAAGCAGATTGGCGACAGATGAATCGTGAAACGCTCTAGTACAAGGGCAAACAAGTGAATCTCGTAGTGAACCCCCCTGCGTTCCTGCGATGCGCGGGGTGGCCCTGCGACAGAGGAGCGATGCCATGAAAAAGGCCACTGGTCTCTCACTAATGCTTATTCTCGCAGCTTGGGGCCTTGTGCTTCACGCAGCGCCGTGTTCGGCCGCCGATGACATGGCCGCTCTGCAAGAAGCGTTGGACCGCATCGGTGAGGGCGCCCCAGCCGACCCGCGCGCCCACCGCTCGCCGGCCCACAAAGGCATGTACAATGTCTTCGAGTTCGGCGCAAAGGGTGACGGCGTCACGGACGACACCGCCGCTTTCCAAGAGGCGCTCGACGCCGCCAACGCCGACGGCGGCGGAACGGTCCAGGCGCCGACCGGCAAGTTCCTGATCAAGACCCATCTGAGTTTCCCGCCGCATGTCTCTCTTCAGGGCGTGTGGAAGAAGCCGCAACGCGGCGATCCCAGTGACACCGGGACGGTATTGCTGGCGGTCGAAGGCAAAGGCGACGAGAATGCGACGCCTTTCATTACACTCGGCGAAGACAGTTGCATTACGGGGATTACGATCTTCTACCCCGAGCAGATCAGAGCAAACCCTCCCCACGCCTACCCCTGGACCATCCGTGGTATAGGTGATGACTGCGGCATTATCAACGTGACCATCGTCAACACCTTCAAAGCCGTGGACTTCGGTACGAATCCTTGCGGACGGCACTATGTGGATGGACTGTGGGCGTATCCCTTCAAGACGGGCATCTATGTCGACCAGTGCTACGATGTGGGCCGCCTGAACAACATCCATTTCTGGCCGTTCTTCGACCTCGATCCGAATAGCCCCCTCTGGGCGTACACCAAGGCCAATGGAACGGCGTTTATCCTTGGCCGCACGGATGGTGAACTCATCACCAATTCCTTCTGCATTTTCTACAACATCGGCATGCATCTTATTGGCGGCCCGATCCCGCAGATCAAACCTGGCGAGCCCACGCGCATTGAATACCAAGGCGGCGCGGCGATGGTAACGAACGTCTACCTGGACGTCGCGTCTTGTGCGCTAAAGGTCGATGACTCGATGGAGAACTCCGGCTACTCCTTTGTGAACTGCTCAATCATGGGAGGCGTTCAAGTCGGTCCACGCAACCGCGGCCCAATCCGCTTCAGCGCGTGTGGGTTCTGGGCAACGCAAGATCTCGAGAGCCACGCGGTACTTCAAGGGATGTCCCCCGTCTATTTCCTAGGTTGCCAGTTCGCCAACTGGGACCGGAAGAAAAAGGGCGCGCCCTGTATAGACGCCAACGCCCGGCGGGTCATCATTACGGGCTGCGATTTTCTGACGCCGTCCGGCAACCTCACGAAAATCACCCTGGGCCCCAACGTGCGCGAGGCGGTAATCACCTCGAACCTCATGGCCGGAGGGGTCTCGATCGCCAACAACGCCCCAGAATACGCCGACATCCAGATCGCTCTGAACGCCGGACTCGAAACCAATGCCTGTATCCGGCAATGGAAGATCCTGGGGCCGTTCCCGAATCAGCCCATCACGCCTGCACCCCAAGGCAGCGCGCCCACGCGTGCCGGCTACGACAAAGACTACCTGACTGCCCTGGGCGGTGAGGCGAGCGCGATGCTGCGTGAAGACGGCGCCGTCGAATTCACGGACGAGGCCGGCGTTACGAAAAAGGTCCGCGTACGCGGAACCTCCACCAACGACGCACACCGCCTCGATCTGGCGCGCCGCTTCAACACGAATGGAAAGACGGCCTACGCCTACTGTGAGGTCGAGGCCCAAGAGGCTGGCGAAATCAAGGCCTTGTTCGCCTCGAGCGACAGCGCCAAGGTCTGGGTGAACGGCCAACTGCTACACAGCATCTGGCTTCCCGAAGGCCGCGAGTTCGTGCCTGGCCAGGACACCTTTATCTTCAAGGCGAAGACCGGCCCCAACACCATCCTCGTGAAGCTCGAAGACGGCGGGAATCTGTACTGGGATTTCATGCTTGAACTCCACGACAAGCAGGGGAATCCGCTCAAGATCTCCCATAGCCGCGCGCGACAAGCCGCCCCAAGGCAATAGTTGTAAGCGTTCACGCACGAACGGTTACAAAAAATTGGGATCATACATTCTGCCTTTCCTTTCCTACATCTTCGCGCCGCATGTCGCGGGGTGTTTACACCGGCAATATCCTGATAGACTGTCATCGGGTCGAGCATAGGCCCATCGGACTTCTGGCCGGAGGTCGGCCGGATCGACGAGGATGCCAGGAGATCCGTCTGAACGCCGTATGGCGTCCAGAGGAACCGAGGACGAAGGATCTCGCCGTGAAGAGACATGTTCCGTCAAGCCTGCGTGTTGTGCTCATTCTGACAGGCCTCCTACTGGCGGGATGTCCCCCCGTCCATGACGTGTCCGGCCACTACCAGATCCAGGTCAACGCCCTGTCGCGCTCATTCCGGCTGTTCGTACCGTCTTCCTATGACCCCGCGCGTCCGGTGCCCTTGGTGATTGCCCTGCACGGAATCAACATGACCGGCGACATGCTGGCCCTGTACACCGGCCTTGAGGACTACGCCGAGCAAGAGAGGTTCACCGTCGTGTTCCCGGACGGAGGACTCACCATGTGGCAAGCCCTTCCCGCGGGCAACTCGTTCTACAACTCCGAGCTACTGCGGCGGATCCTGGGCGGATACGACGACATCGCCTTTGTCTCGGCGCTCATCAGCACGCTTTCACAAGTGATGAACATCGACCAGACGCGCGTCTATGTGTGCGGTATTTCCAACGGGGGCATGATGAGTTATCTGACGGCGATCGAGTTGTCGGACCGCGTAGCGGCGGTGGCATCGATTGCCGCCCCAATGCCCAAGAGTTACACCCGAGTGTCCCCGCCCAAGCATCCCGTTCCCCTGCTCATCATGCACGGCACCGAAGACACCGTCCTGCCCTACGCCGGTGGCGAAGCAGAACTGAGCGGCATCCTCGACCTGGCGAGCCAAGCTGGCCTGCTGAACTTGTCCATCCTCGATTTCTTGTCGATCGATCAGACCGTCGCGTACTGGGTGGACCACAACAAGACGGACACCGAGGCCGAAGTGGACAGCCTGCCCAACACACGACTCGACGACGGCGCCACCGTCGTCCGGCGTATCTACAGCGGAGGAGAAGAGGGCAGTGAAGTGGTGCTCTATTCCATTGTGGGTGGCGGACACACTTGGCCCGGCGCCGCCGTCACCGTGCCGCTCCTCAGCGCCGGGAACACCTGTTACGACGTGAACGCCAACGAGGTCATGTGGAAGTTTTTCCAGCGCTTCCGTAGAGAATAGCCCTCCGCACCGCCCTGCCGCTTCCAAGCGCCACTCTCCCATCTCTCTGGAGAGCAACGTTTGCCCGCATAACGGTTGAAGCCAGTCGGCACCCCGATCGCTTCCTGGCGCAAATAATATGTTGACTTAATAGTTTTCTTTACTTATAATTAGGAAAACTAACGGTTGGTTGTGCATTCTCGGGATTGATAAACGATGACAGAAGACCAGTTGTGGGAACAGGCGCGAATGATCGGATTGACAGCTAGACTGATCCGCCAACGCATTGGGCGCAAACACGCCCACATGCCGCTGGCAAAAGGCATTTGCCACGCCTTAACGTTCCCCCAGACGAACATGCTGCTCACCGTGCAGGAATGCGGGCGGGCGACGATCAAAGAACTCGCCGAGGTCGTGGGCGTATCGGCGCCATCGGCTTCGAGCATGGTGGACCGGCTTGTCGATATGGGTGCGTTGACGCGCGAGCAGAATCAGGCGGACCGGCGTGAGGTGATTGTGCGCTTGGCGCCCGGCGTTGAAGACCAGATGGGGGAGGTGGAGCGTCAGATTCTTCAGGCTTTTGTCGAGATTCTTAAAGAAGTGGGGCCGGAGTGCGCCCGAGAATGGAGCAAGCTGTACGCTCACGTGGGCGAGGTGCTGCGCAACGGCGGCGGCACAGCGGAAAACAACGGAGATCCGGGTAGCGAGGTGGTGAAGCAATGAGTTATCTACGCGTACTCTTGGGCGGGGCTATTCTATTGGCGGGGGTTGTGGGGTTCTATGCGCTATGGTCGAGACGGGAACCGCCCAAGCAACTGGAAGTAAAAGAAACGGTACTGCCGGTCGAAGCAATGGTCGTGCAACCCGAAGACGTCCCCGCTAAGATTCAGGCCTATGGAGAGGTCCGTTCGCTCGATGTCGTAGCGATCGCGCCGCAAGTGCCGGGGCGAGTGGTTCACATTAACCCCAACCTCGAGGTGGGCGAGGTTATCCCGAAAGGCAAAGTTCTCTTCAAGATTGATCCGCGCGACTACGAGGCCCAAGTGAAACAGAGCGAAGCCAATGTGGCCATGCGGGAAAATGTTATCGAGCGGCTCAAGAAACAGTTCGCCATCGACAAGGACCGCCTGACGCGCCTCGAACGATCCAGCGACCTCGCGCAGAGCGAATTCGAGCGCCAGCGGGCCCTGTTCGAGAAAGACGAAGTCGGCACGCGTTCGGGGGTCGAGCAAGTCGAGCGCAGCTACAACTTGGCCGCCGATATAGCCGCACAGATGCGCCAGGCCGTGGCCCTGTATCCGGTTCGGATCCGTGAGGCCGAGAACATGCTGGCATCGGCGAGGGCCGCGCTCGACCTGGCGCGGCTGAGCCTCGAACGCGCCACCATCATCGCGCCCTTCCCGGCCCGGCTGAAGTCGGTGCGGCTCGAAGTAGGGCAGTATGTGACACCGGGCGTCAACGTGCTGACGTTGGCCAACGACACCGTGCTGGAGATCTCGGTGTCGCTCGACGCGCGTGAGGCGGCCGACCGGCTGCGCTTCGAGGCCCACGCGCGCCCCAACGGCGAGGCCTGGTTTGCACGGATCGCACCGGTGACATGCGAGATTCGGTGGATGGAGGACCCCCAACCCAATCACACATGGAAGGGCACGCTCCACCGCGTGGAGAAGTTCGATCCGCAGACACGCACGATGACAGTCGCCGTGCGCGTGGCCGGCGCCGACGCCCGCTCCAGCGGCGACGCGCGGATGCCGCTGGTAGAAGGAATGTTCTGCGAGGTCACGATTCCAGGACGTCTGTTGAAGGGCCTGTACCGGCTGCCCACGACGGCCGTCAATTTCGAAGGGATTGTCTACCGCAGTGTCAACGGACGCCTCCAGTACGTTTCCGTCGAACGCGCCTTCATCAACGGCGAAGATGTGTTCATTTCCTCAGGGCTTAACCCCGGCGACGTAATCGTGACGACCCGTCTGCTCAACCCGATCAAAAACACGCTCCTCAACATTCTCTCCCAGGGCGTTCCCGGCGCCACGCCAGTGCCCGCCGAAGAGACCGAAAAAGCCGCTACGAACGCGATAGAGGATGCGGCCTGATGACAAGGCTACTCGGAGCATTCATTCGAAACAGGGTCTTCGCGAACATCGCGACGATCGTGATCCTCTTCGCGGGTGGCGTGTCCATCATGGGGATGATTCGGGAATTCTTCCCCGAGATCTCGACGGATCGGATCGCCATCAGCGTGTTGTACCCCGGCGCCGATCCCGAGGAAGTGGAAGAAGGCATATCCCGAAAGGTGGAAGAGGCCGTCGAGAGCATCGAGGGCATCAAACAATACTACACCATCTCCAATGAAAACAAGGGAACCACCATCATCGAGGTACTCGAAAGCTACGATCTCGACGAAGTCTACGACCGCGTTCGCAACGCCGTCGACTCGATCTCGACGTTCCCACGCGACGCCGAAAAGCCCATTATCTCAGAGATTACCTTCCGCGAACAGGTGCTGTTTCTCGTGCTATGGGGCGACCAGACGGAGCGCACCTTCAAGGAGATGGCCGAACAGGTCAAGGATGAACTGCAACGCCTACCCGAACTCAGCCAGGTGTCCGTCATCGGTGCACGCGACTACGAAGTCAGCATCGAACTGTCCGAAGAGCGGCTGCGCCAATACGGTCTGACCTTTTCCCAAGTGGCCTCCGCCGTACGGCGCGGCAGCCTCAACCTGTCGTCGGGCGTCATCCGCACCAAAGGACAGGAGATCCGCCTGCGGACCGTGGGCCGTAAATACACCGGCGAAGACTTCGCCAAGATCGTCGTACTCGCCCGGCCCACCGGCGAGGTGATCACCCTCGACCGCATTGCCGACATCCGCGACGGTTTCACCGACGACCCCATCTACGCGACCTTCAACGGGAAGCCCTGCGTGATGCTGGCGTGCTTCAAGACCTCCGAAGAAGACGCCATCGCTATTGGCAAAGCTGCGAGAGCATACGCCAAAAAGAAACAGCTCACGCTCCCCGAAGGCGCCAACATCTCCGTGATGGCCGACAACACCTACGTGATCGAGGGCCGCCTCAACCTGATGCGCCGCAACGGCACGCAAGGCCTGATCATCGTGGTCATCCTGCTGTGGCTGCTGCTGGGCCGCCAATTGAGCTTCTGGGTGTCGTTGGGCATTCCGATCTCGTTCGCGGGCGCCCTGGCCATCATGAACTTCCGCGGAGACACCCTCAACATGCTGTCACTGTTCGGACTGATCATGGTGCTGGGCATGGTGGTCGACGACGCCATCGTCGTCGGCGAGGCCATCCACTTCCACCGCCAAGCCGGGTTGTCCCCCAAACGCGCCGCGCTCAAGGGCGTCATGGAAGTTGGTATCCCCGTGCTCGGCGCGGTAACCACGACTATCGTCGCCTTCCTGCCGCTGCTGTTCGTCGGCGGCATCATGGGCAAGTTCATTCGTATCATCCCCATCGCCGTCATCGCGTGCCTGGTGATTTCCCTATTCGAATCGCTCTTCCTGCTCCCCGCGCACCTGAGCGACTTGCCCGATCCCAATCGCGATCTCAGCCACGGCATGCACCCCTTCGCGCGGCGTCTTCAGAAATTCCAGGAGTCTTTCGCTCGAGGACTCGAAAGCTTCATCGAGCGCGTCTACGGCCCCATCGTGACCGCCGCCGTGCACCATCGCTACATCTCGATGTGCGTCGCCCTCTCGACCGTACTCCTGACGGCCGGGCTGATAATGGGCGGCTTCGTCATGTTCGAGGTGTTCCCGAAAATCGACGGCAACGATCTCATCGTCGACATCGAATTTCCCGACGGCACGCCGATTGAAGTGACCCAGGCGGCCGTACGCCACATCGAGGCCGCCGCGCGCCGCCTCGAGGCCAAAACGACTACCGCAAGCGGCGAACCCCTCTATCGCAACCTGTTCACGGTTTCAGGACAAGGCGGTATAGACTTCGAACGCAGGAACGGAACCTACCTGGGCCAGATGCACCTGGAGTTGTTAAAGAGCGAAGCCCGCGGGGTCAGCAGTATCGAACTCACCGCGAAGCTCGAAGACGAAATCGGCACGATCCCCGGCATCGTGAGTCAGACGATCCAGGGCTTTTCGGCGGGGCCGCCAGGCGCGGCCATCGAGGTGTGGTTGCAGGGTGAAGATCTGAACGACCTCGTTCTTGCCGCAGCGGAATTGAAAGACAAACTGCGCACCTACGACGGCGTCTACCAGATCAGCGACGACTATCGTCCGGGCAAAAGCGAGATCAAGATCGACATCAAACCCGAAGGCCGCACGCTGGGTATCGAACTGCAAGACCTCGCGTTCCAGGTCTACGCCGGCTTCTTCGGCGAAGAAGCCGCACGCATCCAGCGCGGCCGCGACGATGTGCGCGTGCGCGTGCGCTACACCGAAGACGAGCGCCGAACCCTGGCCGAGCTGGACCGCATGCGTATCCGGACACGCGACGGGCACGAGGTGCCGTTCTTCTCGGTGGCCGACGTGAGCTTCGGTCCCGGATATTCCACGATCACGCGCCTGGACGGACTTCGGCGCGTTTCCGTTTCGGCTGAAGTAGATACCGGTCAGGGCGCAAACGCCGAAATGGTTCTCGCCGACCTGAGTAAGACCTACATGCCCGGTCTCGAACAGCGCCACCCGGGCCTGGTTTGGTCGTATCAAGGCGCGCAGAAAAATAGCCGCGAGGCACTGGACAGCCTCAAAATCGGCTTCCCGATCGCGTTGCTCGTGATCCTCGTGATCATCGCGTCCATCTTTCGCTCCTACCTACAGCCACTGGCCATCATGGTTACCGTACCGTTCGGCATCCTCGGCGCTATCTACGGCCATCTGCTGCTAGGCTTCACCGTCACTCTGATGAGCCTGTTCGGCATCGTCGCACTGGCCGGCGTCGTCGTGAACGACGCCATCGTTCTCGTCGACTGCCTCAACCGCCTCCTGCGCGACGGGGTGCCGTTCTTCGACGCGCTCGTGCGCGCGGGCAAACGCCGGTTCCGTGCCATCATCCTTACCACCGCCACCACGATGGGCGGCCTCGGCGGCATCATTCTCGAACGCGACCTCCAGGCGCAGTTTCTCAAGCCAATGGCCATCTCCCTCGCGGCCGGTATCGCATTCGCCACCGTGTTGACACTCCTGTTGCTGCCCTCGCTCCTGGCCGTGCTCAACGACCTGCGCCGTCTGTGGGCCTATGCACGCACCGGAAGGTGGCCCACTCCAGAAGAGGTCGAGCCGAGCACCTGCGAAGAAGAGGATATCTACCACAATCCCGAAAACTTGGCTGAACCCGCCACGGCGGCGGTCCAAGAGGGACACTGATGATGAACGTTACGAAAGCCCTATTGCTGTGTATATTGGTGAGTGCATCGCCGGGCTTCGCGCAAGACGACACCGTTGAAAAAGACCCCGGAGCCGCGCTTCCCCCCATTCTCGATCTCGAGACCGCCCAGCGCACCGCGCTCGAATCCAACCCCTCCATCGAAGCCGCGCTCGCCCGCGTCGAGCAGGCCAAAGCGCGCGTCAGGCAAGCGCAATCGGCCTACTTCCCACAGATCGACTTCACCGCCTCGGCCTCGAAGACCTGGTTGTCGGAGAACGACTATCGCGCCGCGCGCAACGGCGCGTTTCGCGCTGGATTGCAGCAAATCAAGGCGCAAGCCACCATGCCGGCCACCGCCAGTGCGTCACCACTCATGAGTACCATCAGCTATGCCCAGGCCGCCGTCGGCTCCTTCGCCGCGCGTGCCGCCGTCGACAACTCCGTCGACAACTACACCGCCGCGTTGCAGGCCACGTGGCTGCTGTTCGACGGATTCGGGCGCAAGTTCAACAACGCCATGGCGCGTTTCGGACACAAGGAGTTCGAGGCCGGATACCACGAAGTGCGCCGGCAACTCCTGCAGGGCGTGGCGCGGGCATTCTACAACGTACAACTTCAGCGCGAGAACATCGCCATTGCCGAGGCCGACCAGGCCTTCAATCGCCGCCTGCTCAAGGAAGCCAAGCTGCGGCGCAAGGCGGGCGCCGGGTCACTCAGCGAAGAACTCAACTTCGAAGTCCTGCTGCGCCGATCGCAAGCCAGCCGGCTCGCGACCGAAAACGCCTACGCCGTCGCCCGCATCGGGCTAGCGGCGCTCATGGGCTTGCCCGACGCTCAACTGCCCGAGAGTGTCGACATCGCCGCACTGTATACCGAAACGCCCGGCGAACTCGACCCGCCTGGCGAACCCTCGGGCCTCATAACCTATGCCCAGGACCACCGGCCCGACCTCATCCAGAGCGGCTGCGCCGTCGAGCGCGCCCAAGCCAACATCGGCGCCAATCGCGCCCTGTTTTACCCCACCGTCAGCGCGATCGCCTCTCGCAACTCCGTCCAAAACGACCAGTTCCAGTTAGGCGAAGACGACTTCAGCTCAACCGTTGGCGTGAACGTGTCCTACACCCTGTTCGCCGGCGGACGGAACCGCGCCCGATACGCCGAAGCGAAAGCGGCGCGCAAGGAAGCGGCGCGCGGCCTCGACAGTCTCCGCATCAACGTCGCCTCGGAGATCCGCGAAACCGGCGAAGGCGTCAGCACTGCTCAAGAGCAGCTCCTACTGCAACGCACCAACGCCGGGTTTGTGCAGCGCAACCGGGATCTCGTCGAGAAGGAATACAAAGCCGGCCAAGCCTCACTCGTGCGCCTCAACGACGCCCAGCGTCAACTCGTCCAAGCCCAGAGCCAACTGGCCGCGGCCCGTGTGTCGCTCCGGATGGCCTGGTATGCCCTGCGCACCGCCACCGCCGAGAGCCTCGCGGACTGGGACGAGTAAAGTCCGCGAGCACGGCGGCAAAAAAACAATACCTTATGATCCGCGACCCCTTTCGTCCGACACCCGAAGCTGATCCGCGCAGATCCTGATGATCAAAAATCCGCGTTCCATTTTCCCACCTGGAGTCAATTTGTAATCTTGTTCTTCCTCTGCGGCTCTCTGCGTCCTTCGCAACTCTGCGTTGAGTTATCGCGGCCTTGATAAACTGCGCCCACATGTCTAGGATCGCCTTCACCCTGTTGATACGCAAGCCGGGCCATTTTGGACTCTGACCATGACCTTCTCTCGTGTACTTGCGGCCGCGCTGATGCTGGCCGCCGCCACGGCGCCCGCCGCCGTTATTGACACCGAAGCGGCGATCGAAGGCCACTATGTCAACCTACTCATCGTTCCGTCCGAAGGCGGCACGGTGGCGGAGTTCAGACTGCGGGCCACGCCGGGCGACTACGCCGGTGAAGGGGGGCTGTTGCAGGAGGGATTCGGCGTGGGAAATCCCTACGTGCCCAATCGCCGCCTCAACGAACGGCTCGAAGCCGACGAGAGCGTCACGGATCGTCCCGTGCTGCGCTATTCCTACGACTGCGACGGCCCCAATATCCGCGGCCTGCACGTCGAGCGCATCATGGAACCCTTGCCCGACGAAGCTTCGCTGTTGGTGCGCTGGAAGGTGGAGAACAAGGGCGAGGAGCGCCAGTGGGTGACGCCGTGGGTGCGCAACGACGTGGCCCCGGGCGGGCGTGTGACCAAGGACGACCGGATCGACGTGCCCACGCCGGACGGCGTGCAACGTGTGACCCGCACCGGATTTGTGCCCGCGGCCCGAAACTGGATCGCCGCTACCGACCCCATCGAGCGCGTCACCATCTACGGTGTTTTCGACTGCGACGACACTTTCGCCTTCCTGCCGCTCTGGGACGAGGAAGAAGCCCGGGCCGGTTTTCAGACGGCCTTCATGCCGCGTCTCCTGGGCCCCGGCGACGTGTGGGAAACCATCTATCGTATCAACGCCGTTCGCGGACTCAAACATGTCAACTTCGCCAGCGCGGAGATCGCCGTGCAACTCGACTACGAGCCCGGCCAAATCCAATTGCTGGTGGCGTCCGTCAAGACCCTCAAAGACATCCAGATCCACCCCAGCGTTATCGCGCCGAATGGCCGCACTTGGAAACTCCAGCCCAAACGTTTCACCATTGACCCCAACCGCCTCGTGCGCTGCACCTTCGACTGGACCGCCCCCGCCGAGGGCACCTACGACTTCCTCGCGCTGCTCAAGCAAGGCAGCGTCGCTTCCCTCGACCTCAACGCCGGCCTGAATCCGCCGCACGGCGGCATCGACACGCGATTCGTCGTCGGACGTCCCGGCACGGACGCGGGCATGGAACCATGGACCGACGCCCCCTACGCCCTCGAACGCGGAGCGCGCACGCTCAAACGAGCCGCCGCCGACCGGCAGGGCGTGCTGATCTGGGCGGAGCATTCACTCGAAAAGGTGTTTCCCAACGACCGCATCGAGCCGACGGGAGAGAAACCCGTCGTGCGCGTTTCGCTCGCGCGCAACGAGTACGAGTCGTTTCAAGTGGTCGTACGTCCGCCCGAAGACTACGACCTCTTCAATGTATATGCGCAAATGGGCGACCTGGTGAACCGCGCCGCGGGCTCCGTCCTCGCCGCGTCCAACCTCAAGCTCTCCAATGTGGACTACTGTCCCGTCCGTATACCGTCGTACTTCGAAGGGCCGACCGGCCTCTGGCCCGATGCACTGCCGCCGTTCAGATCCTTCAAAGCGGTCGGCGGAACATGCACGCCCGTTTGGTGTACGCTTCACGCCCCGAAAGGCACCCCCGCAGGAACCTATACCGGCGAACTGACGTTGACGGCCATTGGCCTCGACCCCATCCACATCCCCATCGAAGTCACCGTCTACGACTTCAGCCTGCCCGATACGCCCGCGCTCCAAACCGACTTCGGATTCTGGGGCGAGCGGGCCGTCGAGATGTGCCGCGATGCGGGCTGCGAACTCCCGCCCGACACGATCGCGGCCCGATACGTCGACAACGCCTTGGCCCATCGCGTGACCTTGCGCGAAGCGGCGCAATTCCCCGCGCCGGCGGCCAACTACGCAGCCGAGTTGCGCAAGTTCGAACCGCGCATGAAAGACCTCGCCGCGCGCGGGGCCACCACATTCTCCGTGCCTGCATCGCTGATCAACCACCCCGAGCAACTCGCGCAGGCCAACGCGTTCGTCCTCAAACACGGCCTTCGAGACCACGCCTTCTCCCAGATTGCCGCGGAACCCGCGCCTCCCCTATGGCCCACGCTCGTCGAGCGCATGCAGGTGTGGCGCGAGACCGCTCCCGATATCCGCCTCATGATCTCCACCTTCGGTCTGCAGCCCTTCCTGGCCTACGGGGTCAACGTGTGGAACGTCCACACGCAGATCATGGACACGCCCAACAATATCCCCATCCTCAAGCGGATCGACGAAGGCAAGAAAGAAGTGTGGTGGTTCGTCAACAACTACCCGCCACGTCCCTACGGAAACTTCTTCGTCGATCAGAGCGCCATCGAGCACCGCATCGTGTTCTGGCAAGCCTGGGCCCTCGGGATTCGCGGTTTCCACTACTGGGCCGTCAACTACTGCGAGCCCGGGCACGACCCCGCGCAAGGGTTACTGGACGTAACCCCCGTCAACGGCGATGGCTTTCTTGTCTATCCCGGGCCCTACGGCCCTGTCAACTCGATCCGCTGGGAGACGATTCGCGACGGCATCGAAGACTACGACTACCTGGCGTTATTTCGCAAACGTTATCGGCGCCTCCTGGCCAAGGGCGGCCACGAGGCCCTGCTCGAACGAGCCGCCAAAGCTGGCGATCTCCAGTTCCTCGTGCCCGACCTGGTCTCCTTCCCGCGCGACCCGCAAGCGTTACATAACCGGCGGAACCAGATCGCGCGGGCCATTGTCGAATTGAGCGCTGTCCGTTGACCAGACGAAAACAGGCAACCATTAGACGTTTTGGGGTATAGACTTACGATTGTGAAACTGGCCCGCGGCCAGGCGGAACGAAGACCGCGATACAATGAAATTCTCGATCATTCCCGGATGGTCGTGCTATGATGCTGGACGAGGTCTAACCCGTATCGCGCTTCCATTGCTCGTCGCGAGAGCGATGCGGACCAGGGGTACTTGCTTCGGTTTCAGACACGGGACGTTTAAATGAAAAAACAACATTTGCATGTAGTCTATATTCGCCCCTCGAAGTATGACGACGAGGGGTATGTGTTGCGGTTCTGGCGCGGCGTACTGCCGTCGAACACACTGGCCTGTCTCGATGCGCTGACCCGTGACGTGGCCGAGTCCGGAGCGCTGGGGCCGGACATCGAGGTGACGGTGGATGTCTTCGACGACACCGTCCAGCGCGTGCCCATCAAACGCCTGGCGCAGCTCAACCGCCGCCCGGACACGCGAGTGCTCGTCGGATTCGCCGGCGTCCAGACCAATCAGTTCGCTCGCTCGAGCGACCTCGCCCTGCGATTCCGGGCCGAGGGCGTGGCGGTGATGGTCGGCGGGTTCCACGTCAGCGGCATCCTGGCCCTGTTCGGCGAACCGTCACACGACCTGCAGCGTCTGCTCGACGCAGGCGTCACGCTGGTCAAGGGCGAGGCGGAGGCTCCCGGCGCGCTCGAGGGAATCCTGCGCGACGCCGTCAACGACCGCCTCCAGCCTATCTACGATATCGTCGACTTCCCAGACCTCAAGAACGCACCCGTGCCCCGCGCGCACGACAAACTCCAGGGCCGGTTTCTTGTCAAGGACATGGCCACCATCGACACCAGCCGGGGCTGCCCCTTCAAGTGTTCGTTCTGCACGATCATCAACGTCCAGGGCCGCAAGATGAGGTTCCGTTCCGCCGCCTGCGTTCTCAAGGCCATCGAAGAAAACCACGCCCGCGGCATCAAATCCTATTTCTTCACTGACGACAACTTCTCACGCAATCCCGTCTGGGAGAAGATCTTCGACGGCCTCATCGCCATGCGCGCGCGAGGCATCGAGGTCGTCTTCATGATGCAAATCGACACGCTGGCCCACCGCATCAAGGGATTCGCCGAAAAGGCCGCCCGGGCCGGCTGCTACCTCACCTTCGTCGGCATGGAAAGCGTCAACCCCAAGAACCTCGAGTCCGTGGGCAAGGCGCAAAACGACGTGAACGACTACGCCAAGATGGTCGAGACCTGGCACGCCAACAACGTGCAGGTGCACGTGGGCTATATCATCGGCCTGCCACACGATACACGCGAGTCGATCCGGCAAGACATCGAGATCCTGCGCAACCACGTCAAAGTCGATTTCGCCTCCCTGTTCATGCTGACGCCCCTGCCCGGATCCAAAGACCACTGGCAGATGGTGCAGGACGGCGTGCCCATCGACGCGGACCTCAACAACTACGACAGCGGACACGAGACCTTCGCCCACCCGAACATGGCGCCGGGCGAATGGCATGCCGCATACAGCGAGTCGATGCGCACATTGTTCAGCAAAGAGAACATCATCAACGTGCTTTTCCGCGTGCCCCGCCAGCACCAGTACCACATGTTCTGGATCTCCGTCTGGTACCGCTATTGCGCCCTCGAAGATCTTCATCCCATGTCGACCGGCCTGTTCCGCCTCAAGGAACGCGAGTCGCGCCGCTCGACCTTTCCCCGCGAGAGCCTGCTGCGCTATGCGTGGCGCCGCGCCAGAGACTCCGCACATGGCTTGCGCCGCTACCTGGGCCTCTGGATCGAATTCGAGGAGATCTGGCTGCTCACGCGCAAGCCGGACGATCCGCGTTGGAGAACCCTGGCCGAGCTGCGCGTGAAGTGGACAGAGGTGCAGGAGCGCATTGAGGAGTGCGACCTGCGCGGACGCTACGACGAGGCCGCGCAGGAACTGCGCGTCATGCTCACGGCCACGGCCGAACGTCTCCGGCACACCAGCCGGGCTCCGGGCCGCATGAGCCGTTCCGCCCGGCGGCGTCTGCGCCAGCGGGCCAAGGAAGCCGAGGCCTACCTGCGCCACCTCGACGTGCAGTCCCCGCGATGGCGCAACATCGTTCGCGCCGAGCAGTATATCAGCGACCGCGTGCTCGCCGGATACGAAGAACTTGCCATTCGCTACGTCGCCAAGCGCCGGCGCGTCAGCGCCTACCGTAAGGAACTGCTCCAACGCGTCCGCTCCGGCCGCATCATGACGATTGACCTGGGCAAGGCCGCGTATGCCGTGCTGGGCGAACTGTTGTTCGCCTGCCGATTTGGCCTGGCTGTACTCACCCACAAGTAGTCTGGCATGACGTATCGCTTCCTGGAACACACGGCCGACGCGCTGGTCGAGTGCGAGGCCGGCGCCTATCCCGGCATCCTGAAAGCCGCCGCCGACGCCCTGTATGCCGTTGCTCTTGCGGAACACGGCGTGGGCGTTGAAGTGGAGCGCCGCGTAGAGGTCACCGGAGAATCGCGCGAAGACCTGCTCGTACGGTGGCTGCAGGAGTTGCTGTTCCTGCTCGAAACGGATCACTTCGTGGCCTCCGAGTTCGCGTTCGACGACGCGGGCGACGGCGCCGTCAGCGCGCGCCTGCAAGGCTACACTTGCCCGCCCGAAGCTCGCGCCGCAGAGGTCAAGAGCGCCACCTATCATGAACTCAGCGTTCGCGAAACGGCGGACGGGTTCGTCGCGCGCTTCATACTGGACGTGTAGAAGAAAGGCTGCCAGCTAGACGCGCGCTCGAGGAGGCCATCAATGGCTGAGTTGCGGCAGATCGACGAGACGACCTGGGAGATCCCGCGCACCGGCGCCATGCGCGTGTCCGGCCGGATCATCGCCAACGAGAAACTACTCGAACCCATCCGGCGCGACAAGGCCGCCGATCAAGTGTCCAACGTCGCCTGTTTGCCAGGCATCGTCGGCCACGCCTGGGCGATGCCCGACGCGCACTGGGGCTACGGATTCCCCATCGGCGGCGTCGCCGCGACCGACCCGGCCGACGGTGGCGTCGTGTCGCCCGGCGGCGTCGGCTACGACATCAACTGCGGGTGCCGGCTCATGGCCACCCGCCTACGCTTCGACGACATCCGGCCCCGCGTGCGTGACGCCATCGTTGGCCTCTATCGCGACATTCCCTGCGGCGTCGGCTCCGAAGGCGCCATCCCCCGCCTCAACGAGAAAAACATCAACGCCGTACTCAGCAAAGGTGCGCCGTGGGCGGTTTCCGACGGCTACGGTACGCGCGCCGACCTTGACGCAATCGAAGACGGCGGCTGCATCCCTGGCGGAGATCCCGATGCCGTGTCGAACCGCGCCAAGGAACGCGGACGAAACCAACTGGGTACGCTCGGGTCAGGCAATCATTTCGTGGAATTGGGCGTGGTGGAGCATATCGCCGACGACTCGCTCGCCAAAATCTTTGGACTGGCCCAGGGCTTCGTCACGTTGATGGTGCACAGCGGCAGTCGCGGGCTGGGGTACCAAGTGTGCGACGACTCCCTGCAGACCATGCTGCGCGCCGTCCAACACTACGGCATCCAATTGCCCGACCGCCAGCTCTGTTGCGCGCCCGTCGACTCGCCCGAGGGCGGGCACTATCTCGCCGCCATGGCGGCCGCAGCCAACTACGCGTTCGCCAACCGGCAGATCATCATAGAACTCGCGCGGCGCTCGCTGGAGCACACGCTGCGCCTCTCGCCGCGCGACCTCGGCGCCTACCTCGTCTACGACGTCTGCCACAACATCGCCAAGCTCGAAGAACACGACGTCGATGGCGTCCGCAAGCGCTTGTGCGTCCATCGAAAAGGCGCCACCCGTGCCTTTCCAGGCAGCCGGGCCGAAGTGCCCCGCCAATACCGCGCCAGCGGGCAACCCGTCCTCGTCCCCGGCGACATGGGCACCGGCTCCTACGTGTTCGCGGGCACCGACGAAGCGATGGCGAAAACCTTCGGCAGTTGCTGTCACGGCGCCGGACGTGTCATGAGCCGCACCGCCGCGCGCAAGGCGCGGCAAGGCGGCGACCTCGCGCGGGAACTGGCCGAGCGCGGTATCGTCGTCATGGCCCGCAGCAAGAAAACACTCGCCGAAGAAGCGCCTGCGGCCTACAAAGACATCGACGCCGTAGCCGACGTCGTGACGCGCGCCGGCATCGGCCGCCCCGTTGCCCGCATTCGCCCCATCGGCGTGATCAAGGGTTAGCGTCTGATGCCCAAATTCTTGTGACGAGTCGAATAAGTTTGCTGTTTCCGCGCTCAGATTTGCGTCGAATTTGAGCGCGACGATTGAGCAAAACCGCAGGAATAGCCAGCTATTTCGAGGTTCTTGCGATTGAGAAGCGCTCGAAGGTGGCGTGAAGACGAGATGCGGAAATGGTGGAGTTATTCTTGCACGAGCCCTTAGGGACTACTTCGGTGGCGCGGCAGGGGCATCGGCGGGCTTCTGAGACGTTGCAGGCGCGCCGGGCGGGGGGCCAATCTCGCCGGCCGGCTTCATCGTGCACTTGCCCTCGAACAAAACCCCTTCCGCAATACTGATCCGGGGCGCGGTAATGTCCCCCAAGATCCGTCCCTTGGCCGTAACTTCCAAGCGTTCCTGGGCGAAGATGTTGCCCTGCACGCTGCCCCCGATGATGATCTGGCCCGCGATGAGGTCGGCCTTCACCCGGCCCGATTCCAACACCACGATCGTGTCGTCACTGTACAGGCGTCCGTGGACTTCCCCCTCCACACGAATAGTGCCCTTACACTTGATGTCTCCCGTAACGACGGTGCCGCCACCGATAATGGTGACGACTTTCGTTTCGGAATAGGCCTTACGCTTGCTGGAATCGAGCACAGTGACTAGTCCTGATAGTACTTGCTGGGATCGACGGGCTTGCCGTTTACGCGAACTTCATAATGAATATGCGGGCCCGTCGTGCGCCCGCTGCTGCCGAGTTCGCCAATGATGTCCTTGCGCTCCACCTTGTCGCCGGCTTTGGCCCGGCATTTCTTAAGGTGGGCGTACACCGTCTCGATGCCGTTGCCGTGATCGAGCCGGACCACATAACCCAACGCGCCGTCGCGTCCCGCGAAGGTAACCGTGCCACGAGCGGTAGCCACCACGGGGGAACCCGTCGACCCCGAAATGTCCAGGCCGCTATGGTGGCGAACACGGAGCGTGAAAGGATCCTTGCGGTAGCCAAACCGTGACGAGATGCGCCAGCGCCGGGAGGTCGCCGGGATGATGCTCGGGATACGAGCAATCTGGTCGGCGCGGATTTCCAGGTCGCCCACAAGCGCCGCCAAACTCTCCGTGCGAATGTTGATCTCCTGGATAATCAGGTCGGCCGACGGCTGCGAAAGGCCGTAGATCACGTCCGGCGGACTCACGATCATGCCACCATGCTCATAGGCGATGTCGCCCAGCTCGCTCGAATCGCCACCCTTGCCGCCCGACAGCGCAAAATTCGGCGCTTCCCGTGTGGCGTCGCGCGGGGCGAGGCCGGTCAGACTGCGAGCCTGCGACTCCATGTCGTACAGCTCGCTCAATTCGGCCGTGATCGCGGCCACGCTCGCCTCGTACTCCGCGCGGATGCGGTTTTCGATTTCAGCGCGTTCCTGCGTGGGTAAAGGTTGCTGGTTCAGATCAGCCGTCTGGCTGGCAAACTGGAACTCGAGATCGCGCTTCATCTGCTGCAACTGGGCCACTTTGCGCGTGATCACGCGGTGACGGCTGAAGAAAAACGCCGACGTGAAGGAAAGGACGACCAGCAGCATCACCACCAGCCACAACTGGTAGGCAGAGAGGCTCAGTGTTTGCGTGTTTCCCCGATCATGGGGAATCAG